>NZ_JAQUOY010000026.1 GCF_028716865.1 Candidatus Methylomirabilis sp.
CGCAATCGCGATACGCTGATCAGCACGATCGCGGCGACGCTCGCCGGCGTGATTGTGATGCTGGCCCGGATAGCGATGTGGATGCCGGTCTTTGGCGGCGGTGGCCGCGATGACGAGGATCGCGGAGGTGGCGCGATGGGATTTCTGTTCCTGGCTATTCTGGCCCCTATCGCAGCGACCCTGATCCAGTTGGCGATCTCTCGGTCCCGGGAGTTTCAGGCCGACGAGACGGGCGCCCGACTGACTCATAAGCCGTATGCATTGGCCTCGGCCCTGCAAAAGCTTGAGATCGGAGCCAACCGTCTGCCCATGGAGGATGCCAACCCTGCCACCTCTCATCTCTTCATTGTGAACCCAATCCGTGGGAATGCGCTGTTTAAGCTCTTCTCCACCCATCCGCCCATGGAGGAGCGCATTGCCCGCCTGCGAGCGCTTGTGGTCTGAAGCGATTCGAACACACGGTAGCGCGTGAAACCTCTATTCCCAAACGGGCCTCTGGCCCGTTTTTTTTCTCTCCTGATGGTGATATCGCTTGCCGCCTGCGCGTCAGGTCCGAGCGGCGAGATGATGCTTCGCCCAAGCCCGCAACGTCTGCCTGCTTTGCGGGCCCAGGGTGACTTGATCATCGCCACCCTCGGCGGCGCAACCGTCACCGTTGAACCTTTGACGGAGAAAGGTCTTGACGCCTACTACACCCGGCGACCAGCCCTACTGAACCCGTTTAAAATGCTCTCGAAGGGAACCACTAAGGGCCTTCTCGCCTTTATTCTCCGAATCCAGAACGTGGGCCGGGATCGCGTCAACTTCGATCCGGGCCAGGCTTGGCTCACGGACCAACAGGACCACCGCTCGGCTGCGTTGTCGTACGATGAGTTGTACGGCCTCTTTTCCGACAAGGGCGAGTCGGCAAAGGTCTTGCGAGCGCTGGAAGAGACCACATTGACCAACTTGCTCGTTGTGCCTCCAAAGCTTGACCGGGAGGGCTTGCTCATCTTTCCGGCGCCTGACCCAACAGCAAAAATGGTCATCCTCGAAGTGGGCTCCTTCTACGTCGGCTCGGCCGAGCAACTGCTGCTGTTCGAGTTTGAGATCAGGCGCGCGCCGTAGCCCGATATCCAAAGGATGGGGGGTGGATAAGATAATCCCGTCGGCCGGCTTGGGGGCAGAATTAGAGGGGCAACTCCAGGTGGTTGTTGATGCTCTCAGCCGGGTGTACCATCGGCAGCTCGTTTCGATCTTGCTCTATGGAAGCGCTGCCAGGGGCGATTTCATCTCCGGTCGATCCGATGTGAACCTGCTGGTCGTCCTGCAATCGGTCAGGCTGGAGGACCTGGCGGAAGCGGCAAAGCAGCTTCGCCGATGGCGGAAGTTCAAGATCACCCCCCTGTTTCTTACGGAAGGTGAACTCCGACTCGCCGCTCGCGCCTTCCCTCTTGAGGTGTCAGATATTCAGGAGTCCGGTTACCTATTGTTCGGCTCCAATCCGCTCTCCACTATCGTGGTTTCGCCCGAGGATGTTCGAGCCCAATCCCGGCGAGAGCTCCATGGCAGTTTAATCCGGCTGCGGCAAGGATACCTGGAGTTGCTGGATCACAGAGAGGCCCTTGGCGGCCTCCTTGCCGGTGCGATCACCTCCCTCCTGCCGGTCTTTCGCGCCATCATACGTCTGGACGGAACGCCTGTCCCCTCCACCGATATGGAGGTGGTTGAATCGGTGGCTTCAAGACATCATCTCGATCGAGACCTCTTGACCAGGCTGCTCGCCCACAAGCGTGGATCGATCCGACTGGCCACCGCCGATGTGAGACAGATCCTTTCCCGCCTCGTTGAGGAGTGGGAACGGGTGATTGTACTTGTCGATGCTGCCTGACCGTCGCCTTTCTTCTCCCCCTCGCTTCCTCTATCGCTGCCTTCTACTCTATGGCTTGCTCGTTCTTTGCCTGTTCTCCAGGTCGGCATCTGCCGGCATCTCCCTCCCCAAACCCGACGGGTGGGTGAGCGATTACGCCGGCCTGCTCGATGCCGCTACGAAGAATCGGCTGGAGCAGTTCCTGACGGAGGTAAATCAAGAAGCGGGCGTCGAGATCGCTGTGGCTACTCTCCCCACCCTTGGTGGACAGTCGGTCGAAGAGGCTGCTGTCGAGCTGTTTGCTGCCTGGGGAATTGGAAAGAAGGGGAAGGACGAGGGCGTGCTGCTCCTGGTGGCCCCGAAAGAACGGAGGCTTCGGATCGAGGTGGGCTACGGCCTGGAGGGAACCATCCCTGATGGACTGGCCGGCGAGATCATTCGTGATACGATCACGCCGCGCTTCCGAGAGGGCCGATTCGCCGAAGGAATCGAGGCAGGCATCACCCGGATCGTCGAGACCATTGCACGGCAAAAGCAGATTCAGATCCCGGTGCCAGAATCGCCCCGCCTGCGGACAACAGCCCCTGAGCAGGAGACCAGACGATGGCGCCTGAGCTCTCAGGCGACCCCGGTCTTGCTCTTTTTGCTCCTACTGGTCGGACTGATCGCCATCAGCATGGCCGGCGAGCGGTCATTTCGCGACCGCCGCGGCCCGCGTCGATTCCGCAACCCCTTCATCTGGTTTCCGATCGGTCCCTACAGCGGGGGTTCGTCAGGTGGTGGCTTCGGTGGTGCCGACTTTGGCGGATTCGGCGGCTTCGGCGGCGGGTCCAGCGGAGGCGGCGGCGCCAGCGGAAGCTGGTGACCACAACCCGGAAGTTGTCAACTTGCAGCACCAGGCGTAAGGGGGCACCCCTCACGTCCTTTCGGGGGCTGAATACTGATTACTAAACGCTATGGTCTACGTCAGGTGTGGGTGAAATGGTTTGACAGGGGAAGGTCGTGGTGGTATTGAACACCGTTATAACTTCTAACCTTAAAGGAGGAATACAATGCGAAGCGCGATCGGGATGCTGGGAGTTGGACTGTTATTCATGAGTCTTCATAGTACGGCCGAGGCCGAGCCGACGAAGAGCCCTAGGGCCATCATCGAGATGGCGGCCGGTAAGATCGTCGTAGAGTTCTATGAGAAGGATGCGCCTGGGACCGTAGCGAATTTTATCAAGTTGGCTAAGCAGGGCTACTATAACGGTCTCAGTTTTCACCGGGTTGTGCCGGGCTTTGTCGCTCAGGGCGGTGATCCGAAGGGGGATGGGACCGGCGGCCCCGGTTACACCATCAAGGATGAAGTCAATTCGCGTAAACACACGACCGGAGCGGTGGCCATGGCGAAAACCGCTGCGCCCAACAGCGCCGGGAGTCAGTTCTACATCACTCTGGCGCCACAACCCGCACTGGATCGCGACTACACGGTATTTGGGCAGGTCGTGGAGGGGATGGATGTCGTCATGAAGATCAAGGTCGGGGACGTTATGAAGAAGGTGACCATTGTCGAGGCCACCCGCTGAGACGATCCTGAACAACCTGTTTGGCAGAAAGGGCTAGCATGCTGTCCCAGTGAAGTCTTTACAGTCCGTTCGTGGTGAGCCTGTCGAACCACTGATGGGAGGCGTTGAGTACACATTGCCCTTCGACTGGCTCAGGGCGAACGGTAAATGTAAAGAAGTGCCAGGAACGCTGCACTGGAGAAGCCCGGCGCTGGTAAAAACATTGACATTTAGGTGCGAAGAGTGCAATTATAAATAAAAAGTCGAAACTTGATGTGACCGCTTTCAAATTCCGCCGAGAAAAGGATCAACTCGTAGCTTATCTCATCGCTATTGATAAGGGGGTGTGAAGGGGATGGCGAGCGTGACGGTCAAGGAGAACGAGTCGTTCGAGGTCGCTCTCCGCCGTTTCAAGAAGCAGTGCGAGAAAGCTGGAGTCCTGTCGGAGCTCCGCAAGCGCGAGCATTACGAGAAGCCCAGTGTCCGCCGCAAGAAAAAATCGATGGCCGCCAGAAAGAAGGCCTTGAAGCGCGTCCACTTCGCTGTAGAGTAGGACGTGAGCGTCTTAAAGGCACGATTGGCCGACGACCTCAAGGTAGCCCTCAAGAGTGGGGATCGGCTGAGGACGTCAGTGCTTCGGCTTCTCCATGCGCTCATCAAGAACAGGGAAATAGAAAAGCGGGGAGAGTTAGACGACGCGGAAATTATCCAGGCAGTGATCGCGTCCTGTAAGCTCAGAAAAGAGGCCATCGAGCAGTATGTAAAGGGGGGACGAGATGATCTGGCCGTGAAGGAGGAGGCCGAGCTCAAGCTCCTCGAGGCATACCTGCCTCCGCCGCTCTCACCGGAAGAGCTTCGAAAGAAGATAGAGGAAGCGCTTGCTGTGTCGCACGCGAGTTCCATTAAGGATATGGGGAAGGTCATGGCGCTCCTGATGCCGGAGATCTCTGGTCGAGCGGATGGGAAGGTAGCCAGTCAGATGGTCAAAGACGCGTTGTCGAAGCGCTGATGCCTGTGCAATTGCCTCATCGTAAGTATATCCCCATGTTGGGTGGATAGTTCAGGGGACTCGAAATCGAGTCCCCTGTGTATTTCTAGTGTATCCGTGTGCTCGGGATATGCGCTCTTTGCGACTGAGGCCGCCCCCCAAGCACGGCAACAGACCGAGCTGATTCCGCGTTCTTTGGTATCCGGAGACCTTCGCATCACATGAATCAGATCGACCAGCATACCCTCGAGATTCTGGAGTGGCCTGCCATCCAGGCGAGATTAGCCGCTGAGGCCGGATCGCCCATTGGAAGGGAGTTGACACAGGCGACCCAGCCTCTTCCCACACTGGAGGAGGCGAAGAAAGTCCAGAAAGAAGTTGAGGAGTTCCGGGCGCTGCTGTCCAGGGAAACCGCACTTCCATTTGACCAACTGTGCGACATCAGGGAGTCGATCCGGCAGTCTCGACCGGAAGGCGCAATCCTCGCGGCGATAGATTTCGTCAGGGTCGCCGGATCACTGGAAGCGGCGGCGGCGATCCGTCACGCGATCGCCCGATCCAGGAACCTGTGTCCGCAGCTTCATGCTATCGCCTCCCAATTCGCTGATCATACCGACCTGGTAGACGCGATTCACGCGTCTGTCGAAGCCACCGGAGAGGTCAAAGACACCGCCAGCCGAAAGCTCAACCAACTTCGACTTCGAATCCATGAGCTTCGAAACCTGATCCACTCTCGCTTACAGTCCCTGCTGACGGATCCTCCCCTTCAACCCTATATCGCCGAACTGCTCGTGACGCTTCGAAACGAGCGCTACGTGATCCCTGTCAAGCCCAACTACCGGACCGCCCTGAAGGGTGTCGTCCAGGATCGATCCGTCAGTGGCGCCACCATCTTCCTGGAGCCCCAGGAGGTTGTAGAACTCAATAACCAGCTACGGTTGTTGCAGCGGTCCGAAGAGGAGGAGATCAGAAGAGTGCTGGCCGCGCTCACCGCGTCTCTCCGATCCAAGGCGGAAGCGGTGCTCTCGACGATGCTGCTCGCGGCTGAACTGGACTGTCGATGTGCCGCGGCACGATTGGCCGACACGCTTCACTGTACCCCTGTCTCCTTGAAGGACACGGGTCCCCTGGTGCTGCGGGAGGCCCGACACCCACTCTTGCTGGAACAGACGGAAACAGCCGGGACGAACCAGACCATCCCGATCGACCTGCGTCTGGGCGATAGCTTTGATGCGCTACTCATCACCGGACCGAATACCGGCGGCAAAACGGTCGCCTTGAAGACGGCGGGTCTGCTCTCGCTGATGGCGCAGGCGGGGCTGCATCTGCCGACCTCGCCGGACTCCGAGGTCCCTTTTTTTAGCGGAGTGCTTGCCGACATTGGAGATGAGCAGAGTATCGAGCAAAGCCTGAGTACCTTCTCCTCCCACATCGGTCAGATTCGCCGAATCCTGGATGCGGCGCGCCCACACACCCTGGTGTTGCTGGACGAACTCGGCGCCGGTACCGATCCTATCGAGGGGGCCTGCCTGGGAATCGCGATCCTTGAGGCGCTTTTAGAGCGCGGCGCGATGGTCGTGGCGACCACGCATCTGGACGCCATCAAGGCCTATGCCTATTCGCACCCTCGAATCGAAAACGGCTGCGTCGAGTTCGACCTTGACACCCTGAGACCGCTGTATAAATTATTAATTGGGCTTTCCGGTCGCAGCCATGGTCTGGCGATCGCCTCTCGGATCGGATTACCTTCGAGCGTGATTCAGCGAGCCGAGGGGCTGCTAGGCGAAGGAGGCGATCCATTACGGCTGCTGCTGGACCATCTGGAGGGTGAGCAGCGGCGTCTCGCTGTAGAGCGTGAGGCGCTGACTCGCGAAGCTGCCGAGACGGCCAAGGCGCGCGGTGAGGCCGAGGTACGACTGGACGCGGCGAGGGCCGAGGCCGAGCAAATTTGCCGCCGGGCTTTCCAACAGGCCGAGGAGGCAGTCACCGACGCTCGATCGGAGATTGATCGCCTGCTTCTGGAGTTCAGGTCATCCCAGTCGCGCGGGCAGTCGGCGCAGGAGGTGCGCCGGCAACTCATCGATCTGGAGCGGCAGACTCAGGTGGCGCTCAGCGACGTGACCGATTCGGATCGCGTCGCAAGCAGTATTGGAACCGCTTCGGTTCGCGAGGGGCAGGAGGTCTTCATTAAGGGACTCGGGCAGCGTGGGATCGTGACAGGGAAGCCGTCGTCTGCCGGCATCGTGGAGATCCGGCTCCCCCTTGGAAAGGTGAGGGTCCCCCTGGAAGCGGTGATATCCCAAGGCGACTCTGGACAGGGTGAGACGAGCAGGCCGATCCGGCTGTCCAGGATAAAGGACGAGGTGAGGGGCGAGCTGAACCTGATCGGATGTGATGCGACCGAAGCGGCTCGGCGCCTTGACCAGTATGTCGGAGATGCATTCTTAGTCGGACTGCCCACCGTACGAATTATCCATGGAAAGGGCTCAGGAATTCTCAGAAAGACCGTCACAGAGTTCCTTCAGGACCACCCATTGGTCGAAAGCTTCCGGGTAGCTGATTATCAGGAGGGGGGAATCGGCGCCACCATTGTGGAGCTGTGTCCTCGTACATTCTCCATACTTACGGACGGAGCGGCATGAAGAGGATGAGCGGACAGTGATCTCGGAGGAGGCGGTTTCCCGAGTGCTGGCCAGCACCGACATTGTGCAGCTTATTGGCAGATACCTCCCACTGAAACCTGCCGGACGTTACTATAAGGCCCTGTGCCCCTTCCATAGCGAAAAGACCCCTTCCTTCACGGTCAATCCTGAGCGTCAGATCTTTCACTGTTTTGGCTGCGGTGAAGGCGGGGATGCGGCCGGTTTCCTGATGAGGCAGGAACATCTCAACTTCCCTGAGGCAATCCGGTCGCTGGCCGACCGAGCCGGAATCAGCCTCCCGGCGCGCTCCCGCGCACATACCGGAAGCGGGCCAGGGCAGGACGAGCGCGCGCGCCTGGGGCTGCTGGAGATTCACAAGACGGCGGCGGAATTCTTTCGTCAACAACTCCAGCATCAGACGATCGGGGCAACTGCGCGCGCGTATCTGAGGAGCCGGGGCATCCCGAATTCGGTCGTCGAGCAGTTCGGGCTTGGGTATGCGACAGCCTCCTGGGAGGAACTCCTTCGCCACCTGCTGCGCAGGGGATTCTCTAAGAAACAGGTGGAGGAGGCTGGGCTGGCGCTGCCGCGCAAAGACGGGAGCGGGGCGTATGATCGATTCCGGAACCGACTGATGATCCCAATCAGTGATTCGGTGGGTCAGGTGATTGCCTTTGGCGGTCGCGTCCTTGACGATTCCCTTCCGAAGTACCTGAACTCTCCGGAAACGCCCATTTACAAAAAGGGGTCCCACCTGTTCGGTCTGCACCTTGCGGCTTCCGCCATTCGCGATCGCGGGTCGGCTCTTGTGGTGGAAGGGTATTTCGACCTGATCGCGTTGCACGCGCATGGTGTGCAGCACACCGTAGCAGTCCTGGGCACTGCGCTGACAACTCAGCAGATTGCCCTGCTCCGCCGATACACGACGCGGGCGTTGCTGGTGTTCGATCCGGACGCGGCCGGGATCGCCGCGGCGAGACGTTGCGTCGAAAGCTTGCTCAACAGCGGGCTCGACTGGCGGGTAATGCTCCTTCCGGATGGAGAAGATCCTGATTGTTTTCTGCGGGAGCGTGGCTCCTCGGCCTTCGCCGACGCGCTCACGCAATCGAAGGACCTGATGGAGTTTCTGCTCGATCGGAAGGTCTCGGGATTCGATCTGACCAGCCCCGAAGGCCAGGCCGACGCGGTGAATGCCGTCCTGCCCCTCTTGGGCGCCGTCGGCAATGAGATCACGCGGCAACGCTACACGGAAAAGCTCGCGCGCCGGGTTTCACTTCCCAATGATGCCATCATCCGCGAGCTCAATCTTCAGGTGAAAGGCCGCAAGCGGGACACCATGCCGCCAACGCTGCAACCCAGAGGGTTGCCGTCCATAGAATGGAAGCTGATCCACCTGGCACTCCACCATCCCGGCGCGGCCTCTCGTGTGCGTGAAAGCGTACGGCCTGAGGAGCTGAAGGATCGGACGCTTCGCAGGATTTATCAGTCTGCGGTAATGGAACCTGGGACGGGCCGTAGCGCGGTATCGCTTGCCGCAGTGGACCCGGACACGCAGCGGGTGCTCACGCAGTTGTTGGCGACTGATCTTGGAGAGTACGATGGGGAGGAGGCGATCGAGCGCGCCCTCTCCGATTATCTTGCGCGCATCACAGTCAGGCGTGAGCGCGAGAAGGGTGATGAACTCCGGCGACAGATGGAAGCGGCCGAACGAGCGGGCGATCATGGAACGGTTGCGCGCCTGCAGGCTCAGTTTCTTGCGCTGAGCAGAGATCGAGTTCGGTCTCACGTCCCGGCATCGTCGTGAAATCTGGACTGAGGCAGGAGCTTTTGAGAGCGGCTATGAGCTGTTAGCTGTCGGCTGTTTTTCAGGGGAGACAGTATGGCAAATACACACAAGCCAAGACGACCGTCGAAGACCACGCAGTGGAGAGCGCGCAGTCAGGCCACGCGGCCTCTTCATGTGGTTCGTAAGCGGGTTGCCTTGAGCCAACAGAATAAGACGGGGACGGTCCCGGTGGCCTCACCGGCCAAGGCCCCTCGGGGCAATGCACGTTCCAGAACCGCAAAAAAGCCGATGACGATAGCGCCGGCCGCCGTCAAAGAGGGGATCAAGCCGCTGGTGTCGCTCGGGCGGAAAAAGGGTTACCTGACCTACGACGAGGTGAATAGCCTCCTGCCGGAAGAGGTCACCTCCGGCGACCAGATCGACAAGATCCTCAATCTCTTTGATGAGATGGATATCGAGGTTGTGGATGAGGCAGAGCGGCCTAAAGCGGTGGGAACGCCCGCGCCCCAGCAGGAAGAAGAGAGCGCCGAGACGGGACCCGAGCTTGTTCCGTCGGCCGCCGGCAGGACCGACGACCCGGTTCGGATGTATCTGCGAGAAATGGGAAAAACCCCCCTACTGACCCGGGACGGAGAGATTCAGATTGCGAAACGGATCGAAGAGGGCCACAAAGACGTGGCCGAGGCTGTCTGCCGGGCTGGAGTCGCGGTCCGGGAGATTACCGAAATCGGAGAGCGACTGTTACATGGCAAAGCTCGTATTTATGAGCTGCTCTCACTCAATGAGTTTGACGAGATCTCCGAACAGAAAGAGCGGGAGTTGCTCGCCGAAAATACCCCATCCTTAGAAGCCCTCCGAGAGGAGCAGGTGAAGATCGATGGCCTTCGACGGCGTTACCAGCGCGGTGTTGGCCGTCTGAGCGAGCGATGGCAGCAGAGGATCCTGGATGAGATGGCGCGTCGCAAGGCGGCGCAGGCCACGCTGATTCGAGGGCTGCATATCAACCAGCGGGTGATCGAGCGGGTGGTCGCCAGGATCCGCAATCTCCTGGAGCGGATCGAGCAGGGCGAGCAGGAGCTTCGCGACGTGGGGCGGGCCCACCACTTGTCCATGGAGGATATCAGGATCATCTCCGGCAACGGCCGGGAGAAGACTGCCGCTATACGAGGGATTCTCCGTCGGACGGGGCTCGACCGGAAGGGGCTGGATGAATGTGAACACACCGTCACGGCTATCCAGCGAAAGATCCGAAGGGTTGAGGAGGAGGCCGATGCCTCCGCCAAGGAGTTACGATCCTGTCTTCATACTATCACCAACGGTGAGCGAAAGGCCCATCTGGCAAAGAAGGAGATGGTAGAGGCCAACCTCCGTCTGGTGATCAGTATCGCAAAGAAATACACCAATCGCGGCCTCCAGTTCCTCGACCTGATCCAGGAAGGGAACATCGGCCTGATGCGGGCGGTGGATAAGTTTGAATACCAGCGAGGATATAAGTTCAGCACCTACGCCACCTGGTGGGTCCGCCAGGCCATCACGCGAGCCATTGCCGATCAGGCCCGCACCATCCGGATCCCCGTTCATATGATCGAGACCATCAACAAGTTGACTCGCGCCTCCCGGTACCTGGTTCAGGAATATGGCAGGGAGCCCACCCCGGAGGAGATCGCCCAGAAGATCGATCTGCCGGTTGATAAGGTCAGGAAGGTCCTCAAGATCGCGCAGGAACCGATCTCGCTGGAAACGCCCATCGGGGAGGAGGAAGGATCTCATCTTGGTGACTTCATCGAGGATAAAGCTGTGATCTCCCCGATCGAGGCCGTCATCGGCATGAACTTGAGCGGTCAGACCGAGCAGGTGCTTGGGACACTGACGGAACGGGAGCAAAAGATATTAAAGCTCCGTTTCGGGCTTGGGGATGGACGCGATCACACCCTGGAGGAAGTGGGCCAGCAATTCGACGTCACCCGCGAGCGAATCAGACAGATCGAGGCCAAGGCGCTGCGGAAACTCCGACATCCTACTCGGAGCAGGAAGCTCAAGAGCTTTGTGGAATCTTAGGCAGCGTATCCAACGATTCGTTACGCCTTCCGTTCGCCCTGAGCCTGTCGAAGGGTGCAGTATGTCGAGAGGTTCCGTTCATGGATTCGACAGGCTCACCACGAACGGATTGTAAGGGTATTTGTGGGACACTACACTAGTTGCTGGTCTTCTGCTGGGGCCCATAGCTCAGTTGGTTAGAGCCCCCGGCTCATAACCGGGTCGTCCCTGGTTCGAGTCCAGGTGGGCCCACCACGTAAAAGCAGCCATCGGCTTTCAGTGGTCAGCTTGAGGCTGACACTGGGCTGATCGCTGATAGCTGAACGCTAATCGCTGATCATTGGGGAGCGCAACGTGTTTCAGGACTTAGAGCGGCTTGTCGAATTACAGGGGCTTGACGCCGAAATCGCCGAGCTCGATGCGGCGGCGGCGGCCATCCCCGTTCAGATCCGGATGATGGACCAGCAATTGGCTCAGGCCAAGGCGACTCTTGATGCGGCCACCGCGGAGGTGGAGAGGCTCCAGAAGCTTCGCCGTCAGAAAGAGCGCGATTTGGATGAGACCAGCAGAGAGCTCAAAAAGCGACAAGGCCGCCTTTTTGAGATCAAGACCAACCTGGAATACACTGCAGTCCTGAAGGAGGTCGAGGGGCTGAAGCAGAAGATTTCGACGCTGGAGGAAGAGGTTCTCGCGTGCTTCGACGATATCGACAGCGCTGTAAAGATTCAAGATCAGGAAGAGAAGAAGATCCAGGTCACACAGGCGGAGTTTCTGAAGAACAAGCAGCAGCGGGAAGGCGAACTTCGGGAGTTGCAAGGCCGCCTCTCGATATTGCGGAAGACCAGGGAAGGCCGGTCAGTGGACGTGGAGGCATCCCTGCTGCAGTTATACCTGCGACTCCTGAAGAGCCGAGATGGCTTGGCGGTGGCCCAGGTAATCAACCGTTCTTGTGAGGGTTGTCACGTGACCATCACGCCTCAGTTGTACTTGGAGGTTCGACGAAACGCGGAACTTCACACCTGCGAAGGGTGTGGTCGGATCCTTTATTGGAAGGGATGATGACAATGCGGGGTGCGGGGGAGCTGAACGCCGGCCCGGCCTCGCAGGCCTGTCCTGAGCCACGTCGAGGGGGATTACGATTGATGATTCACATCGACGGCGCAGCTCGCGGGAACCCAGGCCCAGCCGGGATCGGCGTCATGCTGGAGACAGGGGACGGGCCGCTGCAGCGGGGCTTGTGCCGATACATCGGCGAGGCGACCAATAACGTGGCCGAATATGAAGCGCTCCTGCTTGCTCTGAGGGAGGCCAGGAAGCTTCAGGCGTCCGTTGTCGAGATTCGATCCGACTCCCAGTTGTTGGTGAGACAAATCCAGGGCAGCTATCGAGTTAAAAACCCGCGCCTCGCCGCGTTACATGCGCAGGCGCGCGACCTCATCAGCGCCCTCCCATCATTTCGGATTGAGCATGTCGGTCGCGAACTGAACCGTCAGGCGGACGCGCTCGCCAATCGCGCCATCGATGAAGCCTTGTCCGGTGTCCCCCGAGAGGGAGGGCGATCGTGAACGGACAGCAGCGGGCCTTCTCGCCCCTGCTTGGGTTGTCGGCCATCCTGGTCGTTGTCCTCCTCTCCGGCAGCGTGTACCTCTGGAACGTCTACAATCAACTGGTCTCGATGGACGAGGGGATCAGATCGGCCTGGGCTCAAGTCGAGAATCAGTTACAGCGTCGGACAGACCTCATTCCGAATCTGGTTGCAACAGTGAAAGGGTATGCCGCCCACGAGCGAGAGGTGCTGGAGGGTATCGCCAATGCCAGGGCGAGGATGGCTGGGGCCAAAAGTCCTGAGGAAAAGATCACCACCAGCAACGCCCTGGACGTGGCGCTCGGACGCCTGCTGGTGGTCGTGGAGCGGTACCCGAACCTTAAAGCGGATCGGAGCTTTGCCCGCCTGATGGACGAGCTGGCGGGAACGGAAAACCGATTAGCCGTCGAACGGAAGCGATACAATGATCTGGTGCAGGGCTACAACAGCCGGATTCGTCGCTTTCCGGAAAGGACCGTCGCCGGATTGTTCCATTTTCAGCAGGCGAGCTACTTTCTGGTGGCTGAATCGGCAAAAGCGGCGCCGACAGTGGAGTTTGCCAGGTGAAGGCCGGCTGGCCGGCACAGAGGGAAACGCAGACCGCCCCTGCCAGGTGCGCCGATATCCTCGAGGGTAGCCTGCAAGGGCTGGGTCTCGGTCGGGTGATCCGCCACCTCGCGCTCCTTCGAGCCTGGGACCGGGTCGTAGCAGATCGCATCAAGGAGCGGGCGAGCGTGGAGGATTTCAGGGATAGACGCTTGTACCTCTGCGTCGAGGATCCCATCTGGCTGCATGAGCTTCACATGCTGCGGCACAAGTTGAAAACAATCCTGAACGAGGAGGTTGGCGAGCCGGTGGTGGACGAGATCGCCTTAAGAATTGGCCGAACCCGTCGATCTGCCCCCACGACACGTCCCTATCGTAGTGGACGGAGGGCCCCGGCGGCTCCGCCTGCGGTTGAGGCGAGCATGACAACGCTCCTGAGCCCCCTCAGGGATCTGCCCTGTTGTGATGCCGTCCAACGGCTCTTTCAACGGTGGGTATCGAGGCCACAGTGACACACGTGTTGCAACATATCCGCATGAAATCCCCCCTCGGGTCCCCCCTTTTGATAAAGGGGAGTTGAGGGGATTTTCTAAGGAACTGGTACACGACTTGCTATTTCCAGGACCTTCTAGTAAAATATGGCGCGGTTCGTATGAATTGAAGTGCGAATCGTCTTAGACAAAATAGATCTGATCAGGAGATTATGGTGAGCCATCAGCGAACGCTTCAGACTATAGCCACCTGTAAAGGGATAGGGATTCACAGCGGCCAATCAGTCACGATGTCGCTCCGTCCCGCTCCGGCGAACTCCGGCGTCGTATTTAAGCGCATCGATCTTCCCTCCGCCCCAACCATCGAGGCCAAGCCCGCACACATCGTCGATGTCCATCATGCAACCACCATCGGCAAGGATGGTATGAAAGTGCGGACCATCGAACACCTGATGGCAGCGTTTGCGGGGACGGGGCTGGATAATGTCCTGGTAGAACTCGACGGCGAAGAGGTTCCCGCCATGGATGGCAGCGCCGCGCCATTTGTCGAGTTAATCAGGAAAGTGGGTCTCAAACGACAGATGGTCGCCAGGACGTATCTCAAGATTAAAGAGCGTTTGGTTGTCGAAACAGAGCGCTCGAGTATTCAGATCGTTCCTTCAAAGCGTCTTCAGGTTATCTATACGATGCGCTTTGACCACCCGCTCCTGGGAGAACAGTCAGCCGCCTTCGACATCACCAGGGAGATGTTCGCCAGGGAGATTGCGTCTTGCCGCACCTACGGGTTCCTGAAGGATATCGAAGAGCTTCGCCGTCGCAACCTGGGCCTGGGCGGGTCGTTTGACAACGCGATCGTGATCGGCGAGGGAGGGGTGGTGAACGGCGATCTCCGCTTCCGGGACGAGCTGGTCCGCCATAAGGTCCTTGATCTCTTGGGAGACCTCTATCTCCTTGGCCGGCCTATCCTCGGGACCGTCATTGCTCACGGCGCCGGTCACTTCCTTCACACCAGGCTCGTACGAGAGATCCAGCGTCATCTGGACCTGGAGCATCCGGCTTCTGTCTGCAGTGGCGTGATTGAGCGTTGGGCGAGGCCGCTGCTTCAGCCGGAACGATCGCTTGAGGTTGTCCCTTCGTAATCGGATTCCCGCGTACGACCCTCCACACCACGCACCCCGGATCGATATCCGGGGCAGTTTCACACCTCGCACGCTGTATCATTCAGCGACGCCATGAGTAACCTCGAAATCGCCAAGCTGTTTCACGAGATCGCCGACCTGCTGGAGATCAAGGACGAAAACATCTTCAAGATCCGGGCCTACCGCCGGGCGGCTATGAACCTGGAATCCTTGCCGGAGGAAATCGAGGCGGTAGCGGCGCGCGGCGGTCTCGCCGAGATCGCGGGAATCGGCAAGGATCTGGCGGCCAAGATCCAACAGGCGCTCGAGACCGGGCGCATGGAATATCTGGAAGAACTGCGCACGGCGATCCCTCGTGGCGTGGTCGAGCTGATGGCGATCCCGGGTGTCGGGCCCAAGACCGCCAAGCTCCTCTTCCAACAGCTCCAGGTCGATTCGGTCGAGAGGCTGGAAGCGCTTGCCCTTCAAGGACAACTCCTCGGTCTGCCGGGGATCAAGCAGAAAACGGTCGAGAATATCCTGAAGGGAATTCAGGTCGTCAAGGCGGGGCGGGAGCGGATGCCGTTGGGGCGGGCCCTGCCGCTGGCCCATGAGCTGGTCCGGATCCTGGAGACGCTTCCCGATGTCAAACAGATCAGCCTGGCTGGGAGCCTGCGGCGAATGCGCGAGACCGTCAAGGACCTCGACCTCCTGGTCACGTCAACGAAGCCGGCCAAGGTCATGGCGGTCTTCACGTCGCTTCCGCAGGTGGCGGAGGTGCTGCTCCAGGGCGAAACCAAGGCGACCATCCGCCACCGGGAGGGGATCCAGGTAGATCTCCGGGTGGTCGAGCCCGACTGCTTCGGCGCCGCGTTACAGTACTTCACCGGTTCCAAGGCCCACAACATCCGCGTGCGGGAGCTCGCGGTCCGTAAGGGGCTGAAGGTCAGCGAGTACGGCGTCTTCAACGAGGCCACCGGCACGCGAATCGCCGGCGCCACCGAGGAGGAGGTCTACAACGCGATCGGCCTGCCATACATTCCGCCCGAGCTCCGGGAAGATGCCGGCGAGGTCGAGGCGGCCCTCGAAGGGCGCATGCCGAAGCTGTTGACGCTTGCCGACCTGCGCGGCGACCTGCACGCCCACACCAACTGGACCGACGGCCATCACCCCCTGGAGGCGCTCATCGAGGCGGCCCAGCAGAAGGGGTACGAGTACATCGTCGTCTCCGACCACTCCCGGGCGGCCACCGTCGCCGGCGGTCTCTCCGAGGACAAGCTGCTCGAACAGATCAGCCGGGTCCGCGCCCTCAGCAGGAAGTATACGAAGATCCGAATCCTGGCTGGCAGCGAGTGCGACATCCTGGCCGACGGGTCGATGGACTTCCCAGACCGGGTGTTGGCCCAGCTTGACATCGTAGTCTGCGCCATCCACTCGCGCTTCAAGCAGGACCGGGCCGGGATGACCGCCCGCATCGTCAGGGCGCTCAGCAACCCCTATGTCCACATCTTCGCCCATCCGACCGGGCGCCTGATCGGTGAGCGTGACCCCTACGACGTGGATCTGGAGGCGGTCTTCGCGGCGGCCAAGCAGTACGGCAAGGCGCTGGAGATCAACGCTCAACCCTCGCGTCTTGATCTGAACGACCACCATGCGCGACGGGCCAAGGAGTTGGGGATCAAACTCGCCATCAGTACCGATACCCACGTCCTCGACCAGCTCGACAATATGTCCCTCGGCGTGGCCGTCGCGCGCCGCGCCTGGCTGGAGAAGTCCGACGTCATCAATGCCATGCCCCTGAACAGGCTGCTGACCTGGACCCACAAGACCCGCCCCAAGGTCGCCTAAGCCGCTCGCGCTCCCCCCTTGTCTTTGGTGGGGCGGCCCCTTGTGGCCGCCAGATGGGAGAAAAATGATACCAGATGTCACAAGCGCATGGTACAGTAGCAACCTGGTCGCTCTCGGCTTGAAAACATGAAGCGTGCACCATGATAGCCATGCTGGAGGCATTGTGCCGCGAAACGATCAAGTCACTCGGCAGTGGCATCTTCTCCGAAAGTTAGAGGGCTCCAGAGGCGCAACGATCCAGGAGCTCGCCGAATCCCTGCCTGACGGTCTGCCCAAACATCTCCGCACGATGCGACGCGACCTTGCCGCCCTGGAGGCCGCCGGCTTTCCCCTCCTCACCGAACGAATAGAGGGGCGGGTTCGCTGGAGACTCATGGATGGCTTCCGGCGCATCCCCGCCCTGGCGTTTTCCCCAACCGAACTCATGGCGTTGACCTTCAGCCGCGACCTGCTCCGGCCCCTGGAAGGAACCGCGATCAAAGGCGCCCTCGACTCCGCCCTGAATAAGGCGACCGCCGCCCTGCCCCCTCAGGGGCAGACCTACATCAGGCGGATGCAGGACATCTTCTCAGTCGGGCTTGGCCCTCACAAGAACTATCGGCAACACCAGGACACGATCGATCGCGTCACGCAGGCGATCGCTCACCTGCGTACACTCCAGATTCGATACTACTCCGCGTCCCGCAACGCCACGACGCGCAGAGAGGTTGATCCCTATCGCCTCTGGTATGTGGCCGGCGCTCTCTACCTGATTGCCTACTGCCACTGGCGCCGCGAGGTGCGCCTGTTTGCCGTGGACCGCATCCGCTCCCTTACCGTCACCGATCATCCCCATCAAATGCCGCTCGGCTTCGATCTGGAGGCGCATATGCAGGATGCCCTCGTGGTCATGCGGGGAAAACCGGTCACGGTTGAGTTCCTGTTCAGCAAAGCCGCCGCCCCGTGGGTGAAGGATCGGGTGTGGCACCGAAGCCAGACTCTGACGCCGCAGAGGGACGGGCGCCTGAAGATGATCCTCAGGGTTGCAGACACGCCTGAACTGGTCGGATGGATTCTGAGCTTCGGCGGTGAGGTGCAGGTGCGTAAGCCCGCAACCCTTGCCGAGAAGGTCCGCGAGCAGGCCCGGCGGATTCTGCAATCCGCAATGATTGAGGGACGGACACGATCGGCGTTGCGTGGATCGAAGCGGACAGAGGCGAACGACGTATCGCAGAAACGCTGAGCAAGGGAGATTCTCGATTCCCCCCCCAGGAAGTGACCCCGGATGTCACAGCAGGCTGTTATGGTAATGGGTATTGGCAGGAGCGGCCTATGCCTTCTACAGACCTGGCGTCTCGGCTCGCAGAGATGAGACGTGTTGAGGGCTATGGCGGCAGCGGTTCGGACCCCGGATCAATGGGTGCGACGTCGGCGAGGCGGTTACCCGATCACGGTGAGACCTAAGGCCTTAAAGTCTTCATCGAAGGAGAGGCAAGGAATATTGTCCAGCAACGTGGTCACGATGACGAAGGAGATCGCATCGCAGAATGTCGCAAAAGACACAGTCAGAAGGAATCACCGGACAATGCCCTTGGAGCCGTACAGATGTTCCTTGACGTGGCTGGAGACATCGCTCCGTCGGCCTGTGACACCCTTTCGAGCCAGTCTCCTCCGGAGTTCGAGAAGCCTTCTGGCAGCCACGCCCGGCTCAGGCTCAGCCTGGACTGCCCGAAGTTCCGCCACAACATCGTCATGTACCGTAATCTGGATGCGTGTCCCCGCATCCTTTCGGACCTGGCGGATCAACTCAGGCAGTCACCATCGAGTCTCGCTGATCGAGATCTTCATACGCACCTCCTCTGAGATCTTCGCTATAAATGTACGGACTTGTACACTATGAGTCAATAAAAAGCGGAGCCAGGCCAGGTTTCCGGATGATTTTGTCTTTCAACTGACATCAGAAGAAGACAAAGCTTTGACCTCGCAATTTGCGAGATCAAAGCCGGGTCTGGGAGGCGGGACCAGCATATCGGACGTGACGCCTGCGCCGCGCGCCGACGTGGTGATGGAGACTGACCGGGCGGGACTTCAGTCGATGGAAGAGGCACAAGTCAATACCGGCAACAACGTCCCCCCAATGTACGGAGGTTAGCCGATGAGTTCACGGGGCACTCTGAGTCCGGCAGCAAGCATCGAGCAATCTATTCTTTTCATCCGCAGTCAGCGCGTCATGCTGGATGCTGATCTGGCAGTCCTCTACGGCGTATCGACGCGGGTCCTCAACCAAGCGGTGAAACGGAACCGGGAACGATTCCCCGAAGATTTCATGTTCCGCCTGACCGTAGCGGAGAAAGCAGAGGTGATCACAAATTGTGATCACCTCCGATCACTCAGATTCTCTCCAGCACTCCCTCACGCGTTTACCGAGCATGGGGCAATCATGTTAGCGAGCGTCCTTAACACGCCAATCGCGGTTCAAGCCAGCGTACAAGTCGTCCGGGCCTTCGTTCGGCTTCGGGAAATGCTGACAACGAACAAGGCGCTGGCTGACAAGTTCGCAGAATTGGAGCGCAAGGTCGCCAGCCACGATGAACATATTCAATCGCTGTTTGAAGCGATTCGACACCTCATGGCACCAGCACAACACAAGCCACGGCGCACGATCGGTTTTCGGGTCGAGGAGGCAAGGCCGGGCTATCGTACGCGGCACTTACGCCGCGCATCGCTTTTATTCTAATCCCCCTCTCCCCTGGAGGGAGAGGGGGAGGGTGAGGGGGGATTGGTCGATTATGGTGGCGTCCGCACCGCGCGCCATCGCGGTGACGGGGGACTGATCGAGCGGGACTTTGGTCGGGGGCGGGAAGGTAAGGGTAGAGGTTAACGGGGGAAAACGTGCCAACAACTTCTGACCACTGGCAACCGCTGGCCCATGTCGCCGAGGATGGAGGTCTCCATCTTCTGGATGATCACCTGAAGGAAACGGCCCAGCGAGCTGGCGAATTTGCAGGGGAGTTTGGTTGCTCAGGTTGGGGCTACCTGGCAGGTCTCTGGCACGACCTCGGGAAGTACTCGCCCGACTTCCAGCGTAAGATCCACGCGGCTGCTGGGCAGGATGCGCACTTGGAAACGAAGGCCCGACGGGTTGATCACTCCACGGCGGGAGCGTTACACGCAGTGGAGTGCTTCGGCCGTATCGGAAGAATTCTCGCCTACGTAGCCGCAGGGCATCACGCGGGGCTACCGGACTGGACGGCCGACGAAACGGGTGGTGCAGCCCTCGAGAGTCGATTACGACTGAACCGGCCCCTGCTGGATGCCGCCAAGGCGGGAGCAGTTCCACCGGCGATCCTGAACCGCGTATTACCGACCGAGAAGCCGCCGCTTGGGGCCGATCCAGCCCTCTGGATTCGGATGCTATTTTCCTGCGTAGTGGACGCCGACTTTCTGGATACCGAGGTTTTCTTCGATCCCGAGAAGGCGGCTCAACGGGGCCGATTTCGGGACCTGGAGGAACTTCTCAGTGATTTCACGGCGTACATGGAGGCAAAGATCGCCGGAGCGGAGCCCACGCCGGTGAACCGCATCCGGACTGTAGTGCTTGACCAGTGCATCGCCCGAGCAACCGAAGATCCCGGCATCTTCACGCTGACGGTTCCGACCGGCGGCGGCAAGACTTTGTCGTCCATGGCCTTCGCCCTGCACCACGCAGTGCAGCACGGCAAGCGCCGGGTGCTCTATGTCATCCCTTACACGAGTATTATTGAGCAGACCGCGGATCAGTTCCGCCGCATCTTCGGGGACGCCGTGGTCGAGCACCACAGCAACCTCGACGTGGCGGACGAAGCCAAAGAAACGCCCCGGTCGAGACTCGCGTGCGAAAACTGGGACGCCCCCATTGTGGTCACAACCTCGGTTCAGTTCTTTGAGTCGCTGTTCGCGAGCCGAACCAGCCGATGCCGAAAGCTTCACAGCATCGTGGGAAGTGTGGTAGTGCTGGACGAGGCCCAACTCCTACCCCCGGAGTTCCTGGAACCCATCCTGTCCGTTCTGAAAGAACTCGTGGCCCACTATGGCGTCACCCTTCTGTTATCTACTGCCACTCAGCCAGCACTGCGCGAGCACCGGACGCCCAGCTTCCACCTCGACGGGTTGTCCAACACCCGCGAGATCATCGAAGATCCCATGCGATTGCACGAGACGCTCAAGCGCGTGGACATCATGGTACCGACGAGCCTAACGGAGCCTCGATCCTGGGAGGACATAGCTGGAGCGCTCCAGGAACACGATTCAGTCCTCTGCATCGTGAATCGCCGCGACGATGCTCGAACGCTTTGGAGGCTCATGCCAGAGGGGGCGTTCCATCTCTCTGCGCTGATGTGTGGGGCGCACCGCTCGGCAGTAATCGCCAAGATCAAAGAACGACTCAAGGAAAGGCTCCCGACTCGCGTCGTAAGCACCCAGCTTGTGGAGGCGGGGGTGGATGTGGACTTCCCCGTGGTCTATCGGGCGCTTGCGGGCCTCGATTCCATCGCTCAGGCTGCCGGACGCTGCAACCGGGAGGGATTACGGGATCGAGGGACCGTGGTCGTCTTTGTGCCGCAGAGCAGGACGCCAGCGGGCATACTCCGCCAAGCCGAAGGGCTCGGTCGGCAGCTTCTGGCTGAACGGGTATCAGACCCCTTGTCCCCAATACGGTTCGAGCGGTTCTTTCGGGAATTCTACTGGATACAGGGAGACCGTCTCGACAAACACAGGATTCTCGAAGACCTTCGCGATTCGGAGTGCCGCTTCGCATTTCGGACAGTAGCCAGAAAGATGCGACTTATCGACGAAAGTGCCTATGCTCCCGTTGTCGTTCTCTATGGCGAGGGGGTAAAGCTAGTGGGAGTCTTGGAATCTCAGGGGCCGGGGCGCTGGATTCTTCGCCGGCTCCAGCGCTATACGGTGAACCTGCCTCGCCGCGTTCACCAGAAGCTGGTGGAGATGGGGGCGATTCGCGAGGTCCACCCGGGTCTTTTTGTGCAGAGCCACGGCGCCCTCTACGACGAGCACTTGGGATTCTGCGCGGATCGATCCATCGTGTATGAACCCGACGAACTCATATTCTAAGGGGGGGAAAGGAGGACACATGAGCGAACAGAAGGCTGCAAGCCGCCCCTTCCGCCTGCGCGTGTGGGGGCGAAACGCCTGCTTCACCAGGCCCGAGATGAAGGTGGAGCGGGTGAGCTACGACGTGATGACACCTTCGGCGGCCCGTGGAGTTCTGGAGGCAATCCTTTGGAAACCCGCTATCCGCTGGATAGTGGAGCGTATCGACATTTTGAACCCGATCCGGTGGGAATCGGTGCGGCGCAACGAGGTTGACATCAAAATGTCACCTAACACGAACGGGTTCTGGATTGACGATATCGGGAACGACGGAAAACCCAAGCATCGCCAGCAACGGGCTGGGCTCTTTCTGCGGGACGTGGATTACGTCATCCACGCACGCTTTGAAGCAACCGATCTGGCCGGACCAGATGACAATCCGACGAAGTTTCAGGAGATGTTCTTGCGTCGCGCCGAGAAGGGCCAGTGCTTCCACCGCCCTTACCTAGGATGTCGAGAGTTCGCAGCCGACTTTGCGCCAATCACCAACGGCGAGCCGTTGCCGCAGCCCCTGGAACAGACTCCAGACCTGGGCTTTGCGCAGCCACGAGACCTAGGCTGGATGCTCTACGATGTTTTCCATGATCGCAGTGCAGACACAAGCCACGTCCATACCTGCACCGATGAATGTCGCCCCGGCTTCTTTACTGCTCGGCTGGACATGGGTCAACTGCGAGTACCGCCACCGGATAGCCCGGAGGTGCGACGATGATCCTCCAAGCGCTTCACGGCTATTACGAGCGCCTTCTGGACGAAAACCGGGTGGTGCCTCAGGGATTTCAGAAGAAAGAGATTCCCTTTGTGATCGTTCTCGATGCTGAAGGTAAGTTTGTCGACCTGGAGGACACCCGCTCCGGCGAGGGTAGGAACCGACGGACAGGCCGCTTCGTGGTGCCGCAGAGTGTCGAACGGACTGGAGATAACGCATGGCAGAAGGCGAACCTCCTCTGGGACCATAAAGGGTATGTTGTTGGTCACTCCGACACTGACCACGCCACTGCAAAGAAGCAGCATGAAAGTTTCCTCGGACGCATCCGTGAGGTGCTTAAGGGCCTCCCAGACGAGGGGGTGAAAGCTGTCACCAGATTCCTTGAGATTGGTGACTTCCAGGGAATCCTTGCGCACCCAACATGGCGGGACGTTGTCGCAAAGGGAGGTAGCCTTTCCTTTCGCCTTTCGGACGAGACCCTCCTCGTGTGCGAGCGCCCTGCTGTACGTCAGCGAGTGGCAGCGGTCGCCACCTCGGTTGAAAGTGGGACACCACCGCAAGCGTGCCTGATCACCGGCGAGTCCGCGGTGCCGGCTCGAACACACTCTCCAATCAAAGGCGTGCGTCGTAAGAATAAGACTACGACAAGAGCCAAGATTGTTTCGTTCAAACTTCCGGCCTTCGGCTCCTATGGTAAGCAGCAGAGCTTGAATGCACCTATGGGCCGTCGGGCTGAATTCTCTTATACCACCGCTCTCAATACGCTTCTCGATCGCGACTCGCATCAGAAACTCATCGTGGGCGACTCCACGGTGATCTTTTGGACAGAGCGCAGGCATGAGATTGAGAGCGTGTTTGCCAACTTCTTTGGTGAGCAGGAAAAGGGGGTACCCGTGCAGGACCACAAGCAGATTTTGGCTCTGTACCGAGCACCGGAAAGCGGTGTAAGACCCGAACTCGATCCGACTATCCGGTTCTACATCTTGGGGTTGGTGGCTCCAAATGAAGCTCGCATCGCTGTACGCTTCTGGTACACCGGACCAGTGCGCGAGGTAGCTGAAAACATCGGAGCACATTTCGATGACCTTGAGATCGCGGCGCCGCCTAAGTGGTCCCCTTACCTATCGATACGAACCCTGTTGCGAGCAATCGCCACACGAAACGACCTGGACACAGTCCCCCCAAACTTAGCGGGCGACACCATGAAAGCGATCCTGGTGGGTACAAGCTATCCAAGTCCGCTCTTGGCGGCTGCCATCCGAAGGATACGGGCGGAACAGTCCCAAAAGGACCCCAGAACGGGGACACTGACACCAAACGTTACCTATGCGCGGGTCGCACTGATCAAAGCTATTCTGGTGCGAGATACGAGGATCGGGGGTCCATTCAGGCTCAACGCCGGAAAGGAGGTAGGCATGTCTCTTGACATAGGAAACACAAATGTGGGCTACCGATTGGGACGCCTGTTTGCGATTCTGGAAAAGACCCAGGAGGAGGCGAGCCCGGGGATCAACGCTACCATCCGCGACCGCTTCTACGGGGCAGCCTCAGCGACACCCATAGCCGCTTTCCCGCATCTCATGAAGCTCAAGAACCATCACCTAACGAAGATCGAGAATCGGGGACGTGCCATAAATATTGAGAAGCTTATCGGGGAGATCATGGACGGCATTACCGACTTTCCCGTGCACTTGAGCCTTCAGGACCAAGGACGCTTTGCAGTCGGCTATTACCACCAGAGGCAGAGGCTGTTCGGAAACTGATCTGTAAGCCCTCATTCGGGCTAGAGAGGACTGGACATGAACGAAATGATTAAGAACCGGTACGACTTCGTTCTTCTCTTTGATGTCAAGGACGGTAATCCCAACGGTGACCCAGACGCCGGCAATCTGCCTCGGGTCGATCCCGAGACCGGACAAGGTCTGGTGACCGATGTGTGTCTTAAGCGCAAGGTCCGCAATTACGTGGGACTCATGAAGGAGTTCAAGTCTTCCTATGACATCTATGTGAAAGAAAAAGCCGTTCTGGGCCGAGCACACGTCCAGGCATTCCAGGAGCTTGGCATCCAACTCGGAGAAGAGAATAGAGTGCCCGTGCCTGACGACGTGGCGGAGAGTTTGGCGGAACTCACTCTGCCCGAGGGTCTCGCGATCGACAGCCTCCCTGACGAAGATATATCGGTGCTCGTTATGGCCGCCGACCTGGACAAAAAGGAAATCCAGCGGTGGCTCAAGGAGGAAAAACCAAAGAAAGCTGTGGCCGACTTCATCAAAGCGTCCCTCAGGAACTCCAAGGCCCGAAAACCGACTCAAGACGAAACTGAGCAGGGACGAGACAGAATGTGCCAGAGCTACTATGACATTCGCACGTTCGGAGCAGTAATGTCGCTGAGGTCAGCCCCGAATTGTGGCCAAGTCCGGGGTCCCGTGCAGCTCACCTTCGCTCGAAGCGTCGAGCCGGTAGTTCCTCTGGAACACAGCATCACTCGCATGGCAGTTGCCACCGAAGCCGAGGCTGAGAAACAGCAGGGCGACAACCGGACTATGGGGCGGAAGTTTACGATTCCCTATGCATTGTATCGTTGCCACGGGTTCGTTTCCGCACCGCTGGCGCAGCGGACTGGGTTTAACGAAGACGACCTAGGTCTCTTCTGGAAAGCACTCCAGGAGATGTTTGAGCACGACAGGTCAGCGGCCCGCGGGGAAATGACCACACGGAAGCTGATCGTCTTTAAGCACCAGAGTGCACTTGGGAACGAGCCAGCCCACAAGTTGTTCGATCGCGTCAAGGTCGAGCGCAACGGGAATGCCTCATCTCCGCCTAGGAGCTTTGCGGACTACAAAGTTACCGTAGATCGCACTTCCAAGCCAGATAGCATTGATGTCGATGAGAAGTTGTGAACGCCATGTATCCGGAAGCCGACCTTGTCCCGCTCTCGGCGCTTCGCCATTACTCTGTCTGCCCGCGGCAGTGTGCGCTGATCCACGTGGAGCAGATCTGGGAGGAGAGTCGGCTCACGGCTGAGGGGCGGATACTCCACGAGCGGGTGGATGAGGGCGGGGCGGAGAAGCGGCGGGATGTGAAGCGGGTGTTCGCGCTGCCGATCCGGTGTCTACGACTGGGGCTCGTGGGAAAGGCCGATGTGGTGGAGTTCCACCGACAGGCCGATGGCTGCTGGATACCCTACCCCGTGGAGCATAAGCGTGGCCGGAGGAAGGAAGAGGACTGGGACCGGGTGCAGCTTTGCGCCCAGGCGCTCTGCCTTGAGGAGATGCTTGGCGTCTCGGTACCGGAGGGTGCGCTCTTCTATGGGAAGGAGCAACGGCGCGAGGTCGTCGCGATCAATGACGAGTTGCGTCGGGAAACCGAGGAGATCGCTGCCGCCGTGCATCGGATGCTGGCAGACGGGCGTACGCCGCCGCCCGAGTACGCCCCCAAGTGCGATAGTTGCTCACTCGTGGATGTCTGCCTTCCGCAAGGTGTAGGGGGGCGAGGAAACCGAGTGGCCCGATATCTGACGAAGGTCCTGGAAGAGCCATGAAGAAGCATCTGAACACGCTGTTTGTCACGACTCAGGGCACGTACCTCTCGAAAGAGGGCGAGTGCGTGCAGGTGCGGGTCGAGGGGATTGACAAGGCCCACATCCCCATCCACACGTTGGGCGGTATCGTCTGCTTCGGTAACGTCCTGTGCAGCCCGTTCCTCCTCGGTCACTGCGCGGAGCATGGGGTGGCCGTATCGTTTCTGACCGAGAATGGCCGGTTCCTGGCCCGCGTCCAAGGTCCCGTGTCGGGCAATGTGCTGCTGCGGCGCGAGCAATATCGATGGGCCGATGATCCCGCGAGCAGCACACGGATGGCGCGATATGTCCTTACCGGCAAGCTCGCCAATTCTCGAAACGTCCTGCTGCGGGCCGCCCGCGACCACGGGGATGACGGGAGGGATGAGCCTTTGCGTGCAGCCGCTCTGCGCCTGGCGGACTGCCTGCGTCGACTCGAGCGTCAGGATTTCTCGCTCGACGAGGTAAGAGGCATCGAGGGTGAGGCCGGGGCTGCCTACTTCGGCGCCTTCGACGCCCTGATCACATCGGACGACGAGGCCTTCCGGTTCAAGGGCCGCAATCGCCGGCCGCCCCTCGACCCGACCAACTGCCTGCTCTCATTCCTGTATACCCTGCTTCTGCACGACATCCGAGCGGCGTTGGAGTGCGTGGGCCTGGATCCGGCAGTCGGCTTTCTGCACCGGGATCGGCCCGGCAGACCTGGGCTTGCGCTGGATATCCTGGAAGAGTTCCGGCCCGTGATGGCGGACCGGCTGGCCCTGTCGCTCATCAATCTGGGTCAGGTGAAGGCGAAAGGATTCGAGACACTCGAGTCCGGTGCGGTGCTCATGACGGACGACACACGAAAGGAGGTGATCCTCGCCTATCAAAAGCGGAAGCAGGAAGACGTGGAGCACCCGTTCCTCCAGGAGAAGATGGCCGTGGGTCTGCTCTGGCACGCCCAGGCCCTGCTGCTGGCGCGCCACATCCGTGGGGACCTGGACGGGTACCCGCCCTATATCAGGCGGTGAGGTGCTGAATGTTTGTACTGGTGAGCTACGACGTGAACACCCAGGACGCGGAAGGTCGGAGGCGTCTGCGAAACATCGCGAAGACGTGTCAGAACTGGGGGCAGCGGGTGCAGTTCTCGGTCTTTGAGTGCATTGTCGATCCGGGCCAATGGGCGGGATTGCGCGCGAAGCTCATCGCAATGATGAATCCGGAGAAGGACAGCCTGCGGTTCTATTTCCTCGGCTCGAACTGGAAGCATCGCGTAGAGCACGTGGGCGCCAAGCCTACGCTCGACCAGGAGGGTCCCCTTGTTTTCTAAGGCGGAGTGGATTGAAGCTTGCGCGAACCTCAAGCTGACAGAAACACCCAGGGGGATTCGCGGTGCCAGATCTCCTTATGAATTCTACAGATTTTGGAAAACCGCCATCCTGCGCAAGGATAGGAGAAGCCGCGAAGCAGCGGTTCGCGTAAGCGCCCTGGATTTCGCAGGTGCGGCGCGGATTTAAAGAAGAACGGTCGCCCCCCGCGCGGGGGCGTGGATTGAAACCAGCCGCGTGCCGAATTGAATCGGCTTGCCAGGGGTCGCCCCCCGCGCGGGGGCGTGGATTGAAACTTCAACGACCGGCGTTATTTATAAGGGGACTAATGTCGCCCCCCGCGCGGGGGCGTGGATTGAAACGCCGTCAATGAGATCCTGGAGCACATCGGCGGGGTCGCCCCCCGCGCGGGGGCGTGGATTGAAACAGCGTGTGACTCTGCGGCCAGTTGTTGCCGTGCGTCGCCCCCCGCGCGGGGGCGTGGATTGAAACTCAAGAGCGAGCCGTTGACTTGGCCGAGCAGGAGGTCGCCCCCCGCGCGGGGGCGTGGATTGAAACTATGACCGTCGCCTTCTGAACGCTAAGGACTTGAGTCGCCCCCCGCGCGGGGGCGTGGATTGAAACGCCGGATGCGTCCATACGCCACCAACCGTGACCCGTCGCCCCCCGCGCGGGGGCGTGGATTGAAACACCGATAGTAGTACATTCGCTGGAGGGGTTGGCGTCGCCCCCCGCGCGGGGGCGTGGATTGAAACAGGCGTTCTCGTTGAATGACCTGCTGAAGGAAGGTCGCCCCCCGCGCGGGGGCGTGGATTGAAACGTGTCTATCGTGTCGGCGGGCGCGATGTTCCGAGGTCGCCCCCCGCGCGGGGGCGTGGATTGAAACTAGTGTCCACGTCGTATACCGAGCCCCGAGTTCTGTCGCCCCCCGCGCGGGGGCGTGGATTGAAACAAGTGACTGCAAGGCTTCAGCATCCCAGGTCGCGTCGCCCCCCGCGCGGGGGCGTGGATTGAAACAACTATTGTGACTCCTAGTCTACGATTCCAATCAAGTCGCCCCCCGCGCGGGGGCGTGGATTGAAACAATGCTGGTGTGTATATCGGGACAGCGGGCGCGGTCGCCCCCCGCGCGGGGGCGTGGATTGAAACCTTGAATCGATCCAACAATGCACCCATTCCCTCTGTCGCCCCCCGCGCGGGGGCGTGGATTGAAACAACTATTGTGACTCCTAGTCTACGATTCCAATCAAGTCGCCCCCCGCGCGGGGGCGTGGATTGAAACAAGGAGCCGTCGAGTTGGGCGGGGATCGGCGTGGTCGCCCCCCGCGCGG
This sequence comes from Candidatus Methylomirabilis sp., assembly GCF_028716865.1. Classification (NCBI taxonomy): domain Bacteria; phylum Methylomirabilota (SeqCode); class Methylomirabilia (SeqCode); order Methylomirabilales (SeqCode); family Methylomirabilaceae (SeqCode); genus Methylomirabilis (SeqCode); species Methylomirabilis sp. (SeqCode). The sequence continues at coordinate 28,474 of NZ_JAQUOY010000026.1, forward strand.
GGGCGTGGATTGAAACTGGTAATGGTGGAAATGGTGGTGGTGAATATCCCGTCGCCCCCCGCGCGGGGGCGTGGATTGAAACTCGATAGCCGCCATAGAGCCAACGCGTGACCTGGGTCGCCCCCCGCGCGGGGGCGTGGATTGAAACTTGACCTCGGCCATGTGCGAAGCAAAGTTCGGTGGTCGCCCCCCGCGCGGGGGCGTGGATTGAAACCGCGCACTAGCGATCGCAGATCACCTTAAAACCCTGTCGCCCCCCGCGCGGGGGCGTGGATTGAAACGGGATGTGCAGTGTGGAACGTACTTCAAGGCATCGGTCGCCCCCCGCGCGGGGGCGTGGATTGAAACATTGACGGCGAGATACTGTTTGCGGTCCAACTGGGTCGCCCCCCGCGCGGGGGCGTGGATTGAAACTCGATAGCCGCCATAGAGCCAACGCGTGACCTGGGTCGCCCCCCGCGCGGGGGCGTGGATTGAAACTTGACCTCGGCCATGTGCGAAGCAAAGTTCGGTGGTCGCCCCCCGCGCGGGGGCGTGGATTGAAACATTGACGGCGAGATACTGTTTGCGGTCCAACTGGGTCGCCCCCCGCGCGGGGGCGTGGATTGAAACCAGTTATAAGGCCGCCGAGCCCATTCGCAATGTTGTCGCCCCCCGCGCGGGGGCGTGGATTGAAACCGTTCGTCTGACCTGGCCGGGCAAGAGCTTCGCCGTCGCCCCCCGCGCGGGGGCGTGGATTGAAACTTCGACAATCTCTTCCGTACTACTCTTCGCCATGTCGCCCCCCGCGCGGGGGCGTGGATTGAAACATCGCTCCCCCCTCGCCTCCAAGTCTGCTTTCCCGTCGCCCCCCGCGCGGGGGCGTGGATTGAAACTCGATAGCCGCCATAGAGCCAACGCGTGACCTGGGTCGCCCCCCGCGCGGGGGCGTGGATTGAAACTATCCAGATCCGATGCTCGTCGGCATAGTCGTACGTCGCCCCCCGCGCGGGGGCGTGGATTGAAACACGTTACAAGGGCGCGTCCGGGCTGAATTGATTGGTCGCCCCCCGCGCGGGGGCGTGGATTGAAACACATTCATCGCACATAACTGCCGTCCACGACGTAGTCGCCCCCCGCGCGGGGGCGTGGATTGAAACAAGCGGATTGCCACGGCCCGCGCCGATGACCCGGAGTCGCCCCCCGCGCGGGGGCGTGGATTGAAACAGCATAGCGTGTGTGGAGGATCATTAGGTCCTGCGTCGCCCCCCGCGCGGGGGCGTGGATTGAAACCCGATAGTTGCCTTCACACATCCCCAAATAATGTGTCGCCCCCCGCGCGGGGGCGTGGATTGAAACCGCTTTCTGTTGGGCGTCTCGGATCGCGCACCGTGTCGCCCCCCGCGCGGGGGCGTGGATTGAAACCGGGTACTGGGGCACCCGGCACCTAGCGCACTTGGTCGCCCCCCGCGCGGGGGCGTGGATTGAAACAAGGAGACGTTGGCGCGGGAAGGCCGCCGTAAAAGTCGCCCCCCGCGCGGGGGCGTGGATTGAAACGCTCCAAGATCGGCATCCCGTCCTCACTGATCCAGTCGCCCCCCGCGCGGGGGCGTGGATTGAAACTTTACATCCGGTATATCCGCCCGCGTGTCGCCAGGTCGCCCCCCGCGCGGGGGCGTGGATTGAAACTCGACGGAAATGGAAAATGGTGGCACGAACCTCGGTCGCCCCCCGCGCGGGGGCGTGGCCGGATGGTGCAGTTCGTGAGATGGTCATCTGGGGGCTCCCGACCGCTGATCCGGAGCGCCCTCACGGGCTGAAATACCGTTTGTATTATGGATCACCGGATGGAAGGTGCATGGTCCTGTATGATAACGAACGAGGCAAAGGGGACCATCGCCATTTCTGTGGGAAGGAAGCCCGCTATCACTTCCGGGATGTGGAGACGCTGGTTGCCCATTTTCAACGGGATATCAACCGCGTCAGGAGGAGTTCATGAGTCGTGGACAGATCAGGATTGGGGTCAAGGGTGAAGCCGCTATCAACCGGGAGTTTGTTGAGGCGTGGAAGCAGGCAGAACGAGGAGCGCTGAAAGAGCCGGAGGTCCACCTTTATTTCTTGAACGTGGCCACGTTACAGGGGGTCTTATCGGACCGTCGCGTGGCGCTCTTGAAGGTCCTCCGCCGATTCGGGCCGTCAAGTATCCGCAATCTGGCCACACAGGTCCGGCGCGACTACCGTAATGTGTACGACGACCTCCAGTTATTGCTCAAGGCCGGCCTGGTCGAGAAAGATGCCCGCAACCGCGTGATGGTGCCTTGGGACAAGATTCAGACCGAGATCGACCTGGCCGCATAATGGCGATCTGTCGGCGGGGGCGTGGATTGAAACGGTCAACGCTAGACCGGCCTGATCGGGGCAGCGGTGTGAGGCGATGATAAGCGACGAGCGAGGCGTGATAGGGCAGTTATCCGGCAAGCCAGCGGATCTTGATGAGATGCTCGACGGCCCGAAACTCCTGATCGCTGGTGAGGATGGTCGCATTGACCCGCTGGGCCGTCGCCACACAGAAGGCATCGGCATACGAGACGGTGTACTCGCTTTTAATCTCGGCCGCTGCCCGTACCAGGGAAAGATCCAGGGCTACCAGTTCCAGCGGTAACTGCTCCAGCCGGCCCAGGGCCTCCTCCGCCTTGGCCGCTCCGACCCGGCGCTTGACGACGTAGAAGAATTCTCCCCAGTTGATCCAATTGAGGAATGCCCGCGAGTTGGCCTTCTCCTGTTCGTAGAGGGTCGCTTGCACGCGCTGCCAGCCCGGTTCTTTGTGAAACAGCGCGACGAGCGCAAAACTATCGAGTACGAACTTTTCGCTCACGGCGCATTTCTTCCTGATGGTCGCGGCGGAGATCGGCCGTCAGCGAAAATGTCCCTTCGAGAAAGCCCGTAGCGGCGGCGATTGGATCAGGTGGCACCGGCGAGAGGATCAGCCGCCCCGCTTCCTCGGCCAACTGGATCTTCGCGCCCGGCTTCAAACCGAACTTGCGACGAAGCGCCTTGGGAATGAGAACCTGCCCCTTTTCTGAAAGGTGGGTAATGGGCATCGTAATTCCTCCATTTTCACGAAATTCTAACATATTAAATATTCGTGTGCAATTCCTACAGACCACCCACACATCGAAACTGACAGGACAGCCATTGAAGCGAGATCACCTCACCCGGCATTACCAAGTGAGGGATTTGTCCCCCGCGCTGGCGTGGGTTGAAACGCGCTTCGGATTCTCCACGTTTGACACCGCTACTTCAGTCCTCCTATACTGACACTATATGATCTCAATTCAACAGGTGTCAAAGCACTTCGGCAGCCGCGTGCTGTTCAAGGAGGTCTCCCTCCGAATCGGGCTTGAGGACCGGGTCGCGCTGGTCGGACCCAACGGCGCGGGAAAGACGACGCTCCTGGAAATGATCGCGGGGAATATCACTCCCGACAGCGGAGTGATCGCGATCAACAACAAGGCCGTCATCGGCTACCTGACCCAGGAGCTGGAGGCCCATCAGGGCAAGTCCCTGCTTGAAGAGGTTCTGGTCGGCGGATCGGAGGCGTCGTCTATCGAGCGTCATCTCCGTCTTCTGGAAGAGGAGATCGCCACGGCCCCACCCGAGGCGGTGGACGAGCTGTTGTCTCATTACGGTGCGCTTCAGACCAAGTACGAACAGCTCGGCGGGTATTCCCTGGAGGCCAGGGCAAAGGAGATTCTCTTCGGCCTCGGTTTCAAGGAGAAGCACCTGTCCCGACCTCTGGAGAATTTCTCCGGGGGCCAGCGGATGCGCGCATCGTTGGCCCAGATCCTCCTCTCCTCTCCGGATGCGCTCCTGCTGGATGAGCCCACGAACCATCTGGATCTGGAGTCGGTCATCTGGTTGGAAAAGTTTCTATCCGGATATGCCGGCGCGATCCTGCTCATCTCCCACGATCGGAATTTCATGAATCGTCTGGCCAACCGGGTGGTGGAAGTGGAACAGCAACAATTGATCGCCTACACCGGAAACTACGACCAGTTCGTGGCGGCCAAGGCTGAAGCCCGGCAGATATTAGAGGCCACCGCAAAGAACCAGCAGAAAAAGATTGAGGATACCCGGGCCTTCATCGACCGCTTCCGGTATAAAGCCACCAAAGCCCGCCAGGTGCAGAGCCGGATCAAGTTACTGGAGAAGATGGATAAGGTGGAACTGACTCCTGAGGCGAAACGGGTCCGGTTCTCATTTCCGGAGCCTCCACGGAGCGGCGAGACGGTCATCCGGCTGATCGATCTCGACAAATCCTATGACGACAATCCGATCTACCGCGGGCTGAATGTCGAGCTTCGCAGGGGGGAACGGGTGGCCCTGACAGGCCCCAACGGGGCGGGGAAATCCACCCTGCTCAAGCTTCTGGCCGGCGTCCTGCCGTTCGAGAAGGGTGAACGGAGGCTGGGCCACAACGTGACAACAGCCTATTATGCCCAGCACCAGTTGGAACTCTTGAACCCCGCCAACACGCTCCTTGACGAGATCACGTCTGCCGCTCCCATGGAAGAGTCGTCCTTCCTCCGGGCGATTCTGGGGCGGTTTCTCTTTTCCGGGGATGATGTGAAGAAGAGGGTCGCCGTCCTGTCCGGCGGAGAGAAAAGCCGACTGGCCCTGGCCAAGATGTTGATCCGTCCGGCTAACCTGCTTCTGTTGGATGAGCCGACGAACCACCTGGACATCCCCTCCCGCGATGTGCTGGAAGAGGCGTTGCGCGACTTTTCCGGGACGATCTGCTTCATCACCCATGACCGGCATTTTATCCGGGCCGTGGCCAACAGGATTATCGATGTCCGGGACGGAGAGGCTACGCCGTATGCCGGGGATTACGATTACTACCTCTATAAAAAGCGACTGATGGCGGAAGAGGCCGCTAACGGCGGCCAGACCGAACCCACTTCTACGGGCCTGAATACTGGGGGTACAATCCGCTCCTCTTCCGATACCCCTGTCTCCCCGGCACAGGGGCCGGGGGTGAACGAGGCGCGGCCGAAGGAACGGAAGACGAAGGAGCAGAAACGGGCTGAGGCCGAGGCGCGCAACCGGATGCACCGGAAGTCCAGCCCTCTGCTCTCGTCGCTGTCCAAAATCGAGGCGGAGGTGGCCGAGGCCGAGAAGGTTCTCCAGGATCTCTCCCAGGCTCTTGCCGACCCGGAGATCTACCAGAATAAGGAACGATGCCTTGAAACGCTGGATGCGCATACTCAGGCCAAGCAAAGGGTGGTGGAATTGACGGCGGAATGGGATCGA
>NZ_JAQUOY010000027.1 GCF_028716865.1 Candidatus Methylomirabilis sp.
CTAGGCAGGAGATAATCACTATGCCGTTTGTTGCCCACTTCGTCGATGCATTTGCGTCCATCCTGAACATGGTGTTGTCGCTTTATACCTGGCTCCTCATCATCCGGGCGCTGATCTCCTGGGTCAACCCCGACCCCTGGAATCCGATCGTCCAATTTCTCGCTCGCGTTACCGACCCGGTGTTGCGGCCGATTCAGCAAATGCTGCCGATGTGGCGGTTGGGATTCGATATCTCTCCCATCGTCGCCATCCTGGCGATCCAGTTTATCCAGCGATGGCTGGTGCCTTCCCTTCAAGAGATGGCCTGGACCCTTCGCTGATGGTTCTGGTTCGACAGGAGGGCGAGGCCGCCTCGTTCTGTATCCGCCTGCAGCCGAAGGCGTCCCGCGAAGCGATCGTCGGCGAGGTCGATGGTATCCTGAGGCTCCGGGTGACCGCCCCGCCGGTAGATGGACGGGCCAACGAGGCCTGCCTCCGTCTGCTTGCCAAGGCTCTTGACCTGCCGGTCTCCCGCTTTCGAATCACCGCTGGTCAGCAGGCCCGCGTGAAAACCATCCGGATCACCGAAGCCTCCGCCGATCTCATCCGCACTGCTTTCTGTGACCTGCTGGAGCACCCAAACCGCTAACCCCTACTATACTGGCGGACCAAATTACCTGGAAAAGCATTGCGTTGTCCGTGCAACCGCAGAAGTTGGGCTTGACTCAAGCCCGCGCATTTCCTATACTTCTGTCGGTTTTAGGGGTGTAGAGTGCGAGCGAACAGGAGTGAGCTGCCCGCGGTTTTTGGCTGACTGAGAAGAGAGATGTGATGGACCGAAACCTGGCGCTTGAGTTAGTGCGGGCGACCGAGTTAGCCGCCATTTCGTCGGCGCGTTGGATGGGGTTAGGCAATCCGAGCGCGGCTGATCAGGCTGCGATCGACGCCATGCGTCATGCCTTCGATAACGTCAGCTTCAGTGGTTCCATTGTCATCGGGAAGGGTGAGCGCGGTACGGCGCCAACCCTCTATGTCGGAGAGGTCCTTGGCCAAGGCGATGCCCCTGAAGTAGACATCGCGCTTGATGCCGTTGAAAGCGGGGCGATTGTGGCCAATGGCCGTCCCAATGCCATCTCCGTCATCGCCGCCGCTGAGAAGGGGTCGCTGCGCCAGGTGCCGGAAGCCCACATGGAAAAGATCGCCGTCGGGCCCAAGGCGGCCGGGGCGATCGACATCACCGCCCCGGCAGAGAAGAATCTTCGCGCGATTGCTGAAGCGATGAACTGTTCTGTAGAAGATCTCACGGTGGTCATCCTTGACCGACCTCGCCACGCCGATCTGGTGAGGCAGGTCCGCGGGATCGGCGCGCGCATCAAACTCATTCAGGATGGCGACCTGTCCGCCACTATCGCTGTGGCGTTCGAAGGGACGGGCGTCGACGTCCTCATGGGGGTCGGGGGGGCGCGAGAAGGCGCGCTCGCGGCGACTGCGCTTCAGTGCATTGGGGGTGACATGCAAGGTCGCCTGAAGCCGCTGACGGAAGAGGAGGCAGAGCGCGCACTGAGAATGGGAATCCAGGATCTGGACCGGGTATTTACGATCTCCGATCTGACCGGAGGAGGAGAGTGCGACATCATGTTCGCCGCGACCGGGGTGACTGATGGTGATCTTCTGAAGGGGGTCCGCTTCTTCGGCGGAGGAGCCCAGACGCACTCCCTTGTCATGCGCTCCAGGTCCGCGACCGTCCGCTTCATCGAGTCAACTCACCGCTTCGACCGGAAATCGGTCTCATAGGCCCACATTGCGCATCGCGTTAATCAGTCTTCAGTCTTCAGCCGTCAGCCGTCAGCTCTCTGCATGAAACTAAAAGGTGTACGGGGGGCGCCAGACCTCTTGCCTCAGGAGACCGCGAGGTGGCAGCGCGTCGAAACGGCTACGCGCTTTCTCTTGCAGCGGTACGGCTACGCGGAAATCCGGACCCCAGTCTTTGAACGGACGGAGCTCTTTGTCCGTGGTATCGGCGAGGGGACCGACATCGTCGAGAAAGAGATGTACACTTTCATCGACCAGGGGGAGGTCAATCTCACGCTTCGGCCCGAAGGGACCGCGCCGGTTGCCCGAGCCTATCTCGAACATCAGATGGCCGCCCAGTTCCCCTTGGTGAAGCTGTATTACCTCGGTCCGATGTTCCGTCGGGAACGGCCACAATCGGGACGATACCGGCAGTTCCACCAGATCGGCGTGGAGGCGATCGGCTCCGACCAGCCGGCGGTGGATGCGGAGGTGATCGACCTCCTCTGGGCGCTCATGGTGGAGGAGTTCCGAATTCCTGATCTGCAACTTCGCCTCAATTCGATCGGTGACGCAGCCTGCCGCCCCACGATCCGAGATCGCCTCCGTCGCTATATGACGGATCGGTCGTCAGCGCTCTGCCCGGATTGCCAGGGGAGGCTCACGCGTAATCCGCTCCGGATCATGGACTGCAAGCAACCGGGCTGCCAGCATCTGGTGGCGGAGGCACCAAAACCACTTGAGAGCCTGTGTGAAGCCTGTGCGGCCCACTTCACTGAGGTCCGAGGTCTGCTGGATCACTTGAAGATCCCCTATACTATCGATGAGCGGCTGGTCCGCGGCCTTGAATACTACACAAAAACGGCTTTCGAGGTGATTAATCCCCGCCTTGGCGCTCAGAATGCCTTGGCCGGTGGCGGGCGCTACGATGGCCTGATCGAGGTAGTGGGCGGGCCCTCAACCCCTGCCATGGGGTTCGCTGTCGGGATAGAACGGGTCATAGCCTCGCTTCCGTCAGCCGAAGAGGAGGACGTGCTGCGTGGGATCTACGTTGCCACGCTAGGGCGAGAGGCGCAGCGAGCCGGGATGGGGCTCCTGCAGGAGCTGCGTCGACGCGGTATGCGGGGCCTGATGAATCTCGAAGCGCGCAGTCTCAAGAGTCAGATGCGTCAGGCCAATAAGGAGCGGGTCCGGTACTGCCTGATCTTGGGTGATGAGGAGCTCGGGCGAGGCCAGGCGACGCTGCGGGATATGATGAAGGCCGACCAGACGTCCGTGGAGCTCGTTCATATCGTCGAGCGTCTGATGGGGCTGGAGGGGGTATGAGCACAAGCAGAGGACATCTGACGCGGACGGAGTATTGCGGTTTATTGGGCCCGCAGCACATGGGGCAGCCTGTGGTACTGATGGGCTGGGTGCATCGGCGACGCGATCATGGCGGCCTCATTTTTATCGATCTTCGAGATCGCGAAGGGGTGGTCCAGACGGTCTTCAACCCCGAGCATCATCCGGAAGCCCATGAGGTGGCCAGACGGATGCGCGCTGAATTTGTGGTGGCGATTCGCGGCAGAGTCCAGGCGCGCCCGCCGGGGACCGAAAACGCCGCACTTCCCACCGGGGCTATCGAGATCGTGGTGGAGGAGGCGCAGGTCCTGAATGAGGCGAAGCCGCCGGTCTTTGCAATCGAAGAGGAGACAGACGTCGCCGAGGAGATTCGGCTGACGTATCGGTACCTGGACCTCCGCCGCCCGCCGCTGCTGCGCAACCTGCGCCTGCGTCACAAGGCGGCCCAGGCGGTTCACTGCTATCTGGACAGCCACGGCTTTGTTGAGGTAGAGACCCCCATGCTGACTCGGAGCACGCCCGAAGGGGCCAGGGACTATCTGGTTCCGAGTCGGCTGAACCCCGGGGAGTTCTACGCCCTGCCGCAGTCGCCCCAGCTCTTCAAGCAGCTCCTCATGGTCTCGGGCATGGATCGATACTATCAGATCGTCCGGTGCTTTCGGGACGAGGATCTGCGGGCCGACCGACAGCCGGAGTTTACTCAGATCGACATGGAGATGTCGTTTGTGGATCGAGAGGATGTGCTCCGGGTGACGGAAGGGCTGGTGGCGGCACTCTTTGAAGCGGCCGGCAAGCCTTTACCGCCCAGGCCATTTCCACGACTGACGTATGCCGAGGCGATCGACCGATTCGGCCTCGATGCGCCGGACACCCGGTTCGGGATGGAGCTGACCGACCTGACCGAGTTGTTGCGCGGGATCGATGCCAAGGTGTTTGCCGAGCCGATTGCGCGAGGCGGCGTGGTCAAGGGGATGAATGTCAAAGGGTGCGGCGCATTCTCCAGGACGCAGATTGATGGGCTGGTTGACTGCGCCAAGGGGTTTGGGGCCAAGGGGTTGGCCTGGTTCAAGGTGTCTGCGGACGGGATCCAGTCGCCGCTGACCAAGTTCCTCTATCCGATGATCCTTGAACGGCTTGCTGAGCGACTGAAAGGGGAGGAAGGGGATCTCTTGTTGCTGGTCGCCGATCAGGCAAAGACGGCGGCCGAGGCGCTGGGGCGCTTACGGGTTAAATTAGGCCGTGAGTTGAAGTTGATTGATGAGAGCGCGCTGGCTGTCACTTGGGTCATCGACTTCCCCCTCCTTGAATTCGATCCCGAGCAAGGGCGGTGGCAGGCGATGCATCACCCCTTTACGGCGCCGCTGGACGAGGATCTGCCGTTCTTTGACACCGATCCCGATAAGATCCGCGCCAAGGCCTATGACCTGGTTGTGAACGGGCAGGAGTTGGGGGGAGGCAGCATCAGGATCCACCGCCGGGATGTGCAGAGCCGGATGTTCGGCGCTCTCGGAATCAGCGAGGACGAGGCAAGGGCCAAATTTGGGTTTCTCTTAGAAGCGCTTGAGTATGGCGCCCCGCCCCATGGCGGGATCGCCTTCGGCTTCGATCGGGTTATCGCGCTGCTCGCGGGGGCCGGCTCGATCCGGGACGTGATTGCCTTCCCCAAGACCCAAAAGGCGGTGGACCTGATGACGAACGCCCCTTCGCCTGTCGACTCGAAACAGCTCAGGGAGTTGAAGATTAAGCTGGATCTCGACTGAGATTGCAGCTTTCAGCAATCGGCTATCAGCCTTTAACAGATGGCTGGCTGCTGACAACTAATTGCCGCCTCTGTTGACAGGTCCATGGGGCAGGGATAGGATATAGGAGCGTGGGGTGGTGGCTGTGTCCCATGAGGCAGAGGATAATGAGTAGCGAAGCGGGGAGATGACAGGGGAGCAGGTTCGACCGGAACAAAAGGTTTCCCTGCCTATCGGGGAAGAGATCCGGCAACTGTTTGGTCGCAAGGATGAGGTTAGAAAGCTCATCGAAGAGGCATTACAGGTTAAGCTGGTTGCGCGCAATGGCTTTGTGAGCATCCAGGGTGAGGCGTCAGATGTCGCTGTCGGGGAGCAGGTCGTATCAGAGCTGATCTCGGTGCTGGCGCGCGGTGAGCGCGTGACGCCACAAGACGTGAAGCTGGCCCTTCGGCTCTTTACCAAAAAAGAGGAGGAGGAGTTCAAGCGGATCCAGGGTGAGGTGATCGATGTTTCGTCAAAGAAGCGGCCGGTTCGGCCAAAGGGCCCCGGCCAGCGAAGCTACATCGAAGCCATCCGCCATCACGACATCGTCTTCGCCATAGGGCCGGCCGGGACCGGCAAGACCTATCTGGCCATGGCCATGGCCGTGTCAGCCCTCCTGAGGCACGAGGTCAGCCGGATCATCCTGACCAGGCCCGCCGTGGAGGCTGGGGAAAAGTTGGGTTTTCTCCCCGGCACGCTCTACGACAAGATTAACCCATACCTTCGACCCCTGTACGATGCGCTCTACGACATGATCGAGCTGGAGCGTGTCACCCGTCTGATTGAGATGGGCACCATCGAGATTGCTCCGCTGGCCTTCATGCGAGGCCGGACCTTGAACGATTCGTTTATCGTGCTGGACGAGGCTCAGAATACGACCTCAGAGCAGATGAAGATGTTTTTGACGCGCCTTGGCTTCGGTTCAAAGACCGTCATTACGGGGGACATTACCCAGGTCGATCTGCCCACCGACAGACGCTCCGGACTGATCGAGGTGCAGCGTATTCTGAAAGGGATCGAGGGGATCAAGTTCGCTTATCTCGGCGAGGAGGACGTGGTGCGACACGAGTTGGTGCAGCAGATTGTCAGGGCCTACGAAATGTACCAGACCTCCACACCACCAGCCGAGGGGCGATAGGAGGGCGCCAGATGGCGCCCGACACGAGTAGCAGCGGTATCATTACCAGTATGCAGTCGCCGGCTGCGCGCCGGCTGCTCCACGCTCCCCGTGTGGTCTCCTCCTGGTTCCATTGGGCCACCGGGCGCCTCGAGCGCCATCCGGGTGCGCTGTATGTGCTCTGTAGCGTGGCCGTTCTCACGATCATCCTCCTCATCGCATCTTCCCCGGTACTCCCGGCTGGAATCCTTCCACTCCTTGGGATCTGCCTCCTGGTCAGCCTCCTGCTTGGAAGCCTCTGCCTGTACATCTGGACGCTCCAGCCCAAGTCGATGCGACAGCCGAAGAGTCTGTTCCTCCTCGCGTCGGTGATCTTGTTGACGGTGGCTATCACCCGCTCGTTTTTCTTCTTTCTGCCCTCCGCCCACCAGGCGCTCCCTCATGTGCCTGCGAGCGCCCTCGAATACTCGATCCCTGTCGCCTTGGGAGGTCTGCTCCTGGCGCTCCTCTTCAATAGTCGCCTGGCCTTTGCAGGCGCTCTTGCTATCAGCATCCTGACCTCCCTCGTAGCGGCTGACGGGTTCCGCTTCTTCCTGTATAGTCTTGTGAGCAGCCTTGCTGCGATCTTCGCCCTCGTGGGTCAGAAAGATCGAGCTACCCTGCTTAAAGCGGGAGCGGCTGTCGGGCTGGCCAATCTCTACTCAATCCTGGCCTGGTCGTTGCTCTCCGGGACCACAGAGTGGCTTGGTTTTCACCTGCTCTGCGGTCTTGCCGGCGGGTTGTTTGTCGCGATCCTGTCGCTTGGCCTGCTCCCGCTGTTCGAATATCTGTTCGAGGTGGCTACCGATTTTCGATTGCTGGAATTGTGCAACCTGAACCATCCCCTCCTGAAGGAGATGATACTCAAGGCCCCAGGTACCTACCACCACAGTGTTGTGGTGGGTACCCTGGCCGAGGCGGCCGCTGAGGCGATCGGCGCGAATGCTCTGCTGTGCCGGGTGGGCGCGTACTACCACGACATCGGGAAAATCACCAAGCCTTCGTACTTCGTCGAGAATCAGCAGAATGTCCGGAGTCGACATGAAAAGCTGGGCCCGAGCCTCAGCAGCTTGGTGATCGTATCTCATGTGAAGGGTGGCATCGAACTGGGTCGGGCCTACGGCCTTCCCCAGACCGTGCTGGAGATGATCCCGCAGCACCACGGCACCAGGCTCATCCTTTTCTTTTACCACAAGGCCAAGGGTACAGAAGAAAGCGACCAAGGCGAGGTTCAGGAAGAGAAGTTTCGGTATCCGGGGCCGAAACCTCAAACCAAGGAGGCGGCCATTCTGATGCTGGCCGACGCCGTTGAGGCAGCGTCGCGGACCCTCACCGAGCGGACACCCGGGCGGTTCCAGGCGCTGGTTGCGAAGATCGTGAATGCTATTTTCGCGGATGGGCAACTCCGCGAATGCGAGCTGACCTTCAGTGAGCTTCGCCTCATTGAGGAGAACTTCATTCGGATTCTTAGCGGCATCTACCACCGACGGGTAGAGTATCCCGGATTCGCCTTTGAGGAGTCTGCCGGTAGAAGGGGGGCGAATGGCACTGCAGGTCATAAATCGACAAAGGAAGATCAGGCTCGACACGAGATTTCTAAAAAAGGTCGGGCAGACTACCCTCGTCACAGCAGGGGCTCATGAGGCCGAGTGCGGGCTGTTGCTGGTCAGCGATCGGGCTATGACCCGCCTGAACCGGCAGTATCGAGGGATAGCCAAAAGTACGGACGTCCTCTCATTTCCGATGCGCGAGGGTCCGCTTGCGTCGCTATCGCCGAATCTGCTCGGGGATGTGGTGATCTCAGCCGAAATGGCCGATCGACAGGCCACAGCGGCGGGTCGCTCGCTTCGAGACGAGTTGGTCGCGCTCCTGATCCATGGCATCCTACACCTCCTCGGCTACGACCATCAGACGCCATCAGAGGCGAAGAGGATGAAACGCCTCGAAAGGCAGTTCGGTCTCCCGTTCATCGAGACAGAAGGTGGATGAGCGTGGTGGACTCGCTGAAACCGTTTCGCTGTGCGCTCGACGGGATCGTGGATGCGATCTCAACACAACGCCACCTGCGCATTCATGGTGTTGTGGCCGGCCTTGTCGCGCTGCTCGGGGTGCTGCTGGGGTTGCCGTATACTGATCTCCTGCTGCTGCTCATGGCTATTGCGCTTGTGGTCATCACAGAGCTTCTCAATACTGCAGTGGAGTTGACCGTGGACCTCACATCACCCGTTTTTCACCCGATTGCCAGACGGGCAAAGGACATCGCCGCCGGCGCAGTTCTGATCGCTGCGTTGGCCTCGGCTGCTGTCGGCATCATTATCCTTGCGCCTCCCCTGTTTCGCGCCTTCGTCGCAAGTCCATTGTCCGCAAAGTCGGCTATGCTGGCGGTGATTGCCATCGGGCTGGGGGCAAGCATATTCACCGCGCTCTTGCCGCGCCGGTTCGGGCAGGACCCTTCCAGCGAATCAGTTCCCAGGCGAAGATGACCATCGGTTCGAGGCCGCACATCACAGGATTGGGGTATGAACAGTTATAAATCCGGCTTTGTTGCGATTATTGGACGCCCCAACGTGGGCAAATCGACCCTCATGAACCGCCTGCTCGGACAGAAGGTTTCAATCGTGTCTCCCAGGCCGCAGACGACCAGGGCAAAAATTCTGGGGATCAAGAGCCTGCCTGGGGCGCAATTGATCTTTCTGGATACGCCAGGGATCGACAAGTCGGGTGGCTATTTCCACCGGCTGATGGTGAAGACGGCTACGAACAGCCTGGAGGGGACAGATCTGGTCCTCTGGATGGTAGAAGCCCCTAATCCACTCTCTCAGGACGACAAGCTGATTCTGGAGGCCCTGAGGAGCGTCAAGTCCCCGATCCTTCTCGCCATTAATAAGGTCGATCTCGTTGAGAAAGAAAGGTTGCTGCCCACGATTGATCGCTTCCGGGCACTGCTGCCATTTGCCGAGATTGTTCCCATCTCCGCCACGAAAGGCGACAACGTTGCGCTCCTTGAGTCGCTGCTGGTCCAATACCTCCCGGAGGGACAGCCTTTGTATCCTCTTGATCAGTTGACTGACCAGCCCGAGCGGTTCATTATCGCCGAGCTGATTCGCGAGAAGGTCTTTCGTTTGGTCTACCAGGAGATACCGTATGCGGTTGCCGTTCTGGTGGAGCAGGTGAGGGAGCGGGAAGGGCGGGCGCTCACCGACGTCGAGGCAACTATTTATGTCGAGAAAGATTCGCAAAAAGCGATCATTATCGGGCGCGGGGGGGCCATGCTGAAGAAAATCGGGGAGTTAGCCAGACCGGAGATTGAGATGCTGCTCGGCACCCAGGTATTCTTGAAACTGTGGGTCAAGGTTCGCAGCGACTGGCAGAAGGATGATGAGGTACTCAAGCGGCTTGGCTATTTGCAACCATAAAAACATTGCGGGTTTCGAGATCCGAGCCCCTAGCCCCTAACCCCTAGTTCGAAAAATGCCTTTACACACAACCGAAGCGATTGTGATCGGCGGACATAATCTTGGCGAGGCAGATCGGATTATTCCGTTCTTTACGAGGAAATTAGGGAAGGTCCGGGCGGTTGCCCGTGGGGCAAGGCGGGTTCGCAGCCGATATGGCGGGACCCTTGAGCTGTTCACGCTTGGGCAGCTTGTCTTCTTCGAGTCGCCCAACCGGACCCTCCACAAGATCAACGAGTTCTCTGTTATCGAGCCGTTCGCCGAGCTCAAGGCAGATCTTGGGAGGCTGAGCCGGGGAGCCTACCTCGTGGAATTGGCGGGTGCATCTATCGAGGAGGGGGAGTCAAGCGAGGAGATCTTTCTTTTGCTTCGGGATGCCTTAACGCTGCTTGCCTTGCATGATGACTCGCGACTCCTTAGATCGTTTGAGATCCGCCTCCTCAGAATTGTCGGATACCTTTTGGAGCTCTATCACTGCCTGGTCTGTCGGTCCGTACTGGAGTCCATCGCTGAACCCGCCATCAGCCCGACCCGTGGTGGGCTTGTCTGTTCCAGATGCCTCTCACGAGCGCCAGATAATTTACCTATCTCTCTGGAATCATTGGGATTCCTGCGCTCAGTTCTGCACGGCAGACTGGAGCAGTCGCTTGCTTCGCCTCTTTCCCATCCTCATCTTACCAGCCTTCAAGAGGTTTTGCGGGTGTGCATTGCGCACTTCTTCGGTAAAAGACTTCGGTCTGTTGCCTTCCTAAGCCTCGTCGAATAGAGCGTTAGTGGAGGAGGCGTGTATGCGGGCGTTGCGTTTGAATAGTACGCGCCCGATCGAAGATCACCCGCTCACGCTGGTCGAGCTGTCGCCGCCGATCCCTGGCCCAGGTGAACTTCGCCTGCGGGTCCAGGTCTGCGGGCTCTGCCGGACCGACCTGCACATCATCGAAGGCGATCTCTTGCTTCCCACGCTCCCCATCGTGCCCGGCCACCAGATCATCGGCATCGTCGATCAGGTGGGAGCGGGCGTAACGCGCTTTCAGGCAGGCGATCGGCTGGGCGTTCCCTGGCTGTACTCCACCTGTGGCCGATGCGCCTTCTGCCGGCGGGATCAGGAAAACCTCTGCGACGCAGCCCGTTTTACCGGCTACCACGTGAATGGGGGGTATGCGGAGTTCGTGGTTGTGCGGGATGAATTTGCGTACCCGCTCCCGACCGGCATCTCGACGGCCCACGCGGCCCCCTTGCTCTGCGCAGGGGTCATCGGCTTGCGCGCCCTTCGACTGAGCGAGGTCAGGCCCGGCGAACGTCTGGGGCTGTATGGGTTCGGCGGCTCGGCGCACATTGCCATCCAGGTGGCGGTCCACTGGGGATGCGAGGTCCTTGTCTTTACCCGGAGCGAGGCACACCGCGCCATGGCCAGGCAGCTCGGCGCCCACTGGGCGGGTCAGGCGGAGGCCGACCCGCCTGGACTGCTCGATAGCGCGGTCATCTTTGCGCCTGCCGGACGGCTGGTGCTGCAGGCGCTTCGGGTCCTCAGGAAGGGCGGCACGATCTCACTTGCCGGCATCACCATGAGTCCGATCCCGGAGCTTGACTATGCCCTACTCTACCAGGAGCGGACCGTTCGGAGCGTGGCCAACAGTACCCGTCAAGATGTGCGTGACCTCCTGCGCTTGGCAGTCGAGATCCCGATTCGAACCGAGGTCCACACCTTTCCCCTGGATGAGGCTAATCACGCTCTCCAGCTCCTTAAGCAAAGCCGGTTCAGCGGCGCCGGAGTCCTGACTATCTCCTAGTGTCTTCGAGTGCTTTATTTTTCGTTGACAGCCCTGGGAGTGTGATGTAAAGTAACTACTCGCGTCGCCTCGTAACGTAATCTTCACGTTCTCGGGAGAACGGTGCCGGAGAAGGCGAGGAATGGGGACGACAACCGCTAGTCAAAGTAGATCGCTATCCGCCAAGGATCACATGCACGAGTGCGCTGAATCACAGCAGTCTCTCCTTCTCCCTCAAGCCAACCAGCATAAGACCCTTCGAATCGTCCTGATCAAACCCTCACAATACGATGATGATGGGTACGTCATCCGCTTTTGGAAAGCCGTACTGCCCAGCAATACCCTGAGTGTCCTCCAGGGCTTGACCGAAGACATCAAGAGGCGCCGTGTCCTCGGCGACATTACTATCCAGGTCGATACCTTTGATGAGGTAGCGGAAAAGGTCCCAGTGGCGCAGATCGTGAAATGGAGCCGCCATCCTTTCACGAAGCTGGTGGTATGTCTCGTCGGAGTCCAGACCCCCCAGTTCCCCAGGGCGCTCGAAATGGGGAAGCAGTTCCGAAAGTATGGGATTGACGTCATGATGGGGGGATTCCATACCAGCGGAACCATCAATATGCTTGGCGATCAGGGGCCGGACATCCAGGAGCTCTATCGAGAATCGATCGCAGTAGTCTCCGGCGAGGTTGAAGGACATTGGGAAGGGATGCTGGCCGATCTCCTCAACGGACAACTGAAACCCCTCTACTCCTTTGCACAGGACCTCAAAGAGCTTGTGGACATCGACAATGCCCCCTTGCCCATCATCAGCCGCAAAACGATGAAGCACTTTGCCAGGCCCAACTTTGGAACGGTTGAAACCTCTCGAGGCTGCCCATTTTCGTGTAGCTTTTGTACGATCATCAACGTACAGGGTCGGATGATGCGGGAGCGTTCTCCAGAGGTAATCGCGGAGCTCATTCGAAGAAATTACACTGAACATCGGATCGACTTTTACTTTTTCACTGACGATAACTTTGCCCGGAAGAAGTGGTGGCGCGAAACCTTTGAAGCAATCATCCGCCTGCGCGAGGAGGGGATCAAGATCTCCTTTATGATGCAGGTGGACTTGGCCCGCAAGCCGCAAGACTTCGTGCGTCTCGCAGCCGAGGCCGGCTGTACCCAGGTATTCGTCGGCATGGAGAGCGTCAACCCTGACAACATCAAAGCCCAAGGCAAGGGACAGAACAAGGTTGAGGAGTATAAGGCCATTATTGGCGAGTGGCACAACGTCGGCGTTGCTGTCCACGTGGCCTACATTATCGGTATGCCCTTTGATACGAAGGCGCAGGTGGCCCTCGACATGCAGTATCTTATGGATGAGATCCAGCCGGATCAGGCCTCCTTCTTTATGCTGACTCCGCTGCCTGGTTCCCAGGACCACAAAGAAATGCAGGAACACGGCGAGTGGATGGACCCCGATCTCAATAAGCGAGATTCTTTTCACGCCACAACCGCACACCCCAATATGACCACCGAGGAGTGGACCGCCGCGTATCAGGAGGCTTGGCGGGCGTTTTACAGTAAAGAGAATATGGCGAAGATCCTGTCACGATGGCAGCACGCCCCGAGGACATATTGGAATCTCCTGAATGTCTACCTGTGGTACAAGAACGCGGCCCTGATCGAAAAGCAACATCCGATGGTGGCCGGCTTTTTCCGCTTGAAGGACCGGCTGACGCGGAGACCAGGATGTTCGGTTGATCCGCTGCCGGTCCATCTTTGGAAGCGTACGAAAGAGGTGTACCGTCTGTTCGTGGCATGGGCTCGATTCCTGAAGGAGATGGAAGAGGTCTGGCTTCAGTCCCGCCCTCGAACTGAAAGAGAAAGGCGAGTACTCGATGAGGTGCAGCGGATACAAGGAGAGATCTGGCAGACCTTAAAGGTTGCGGAGTGGCAAAAGGCATATAATGATGCCAAGGCGGCGCTACCCTCCAAGGCCCGGAGCCTGCTCGATCCCTTTGAGGAACTCTCCTCCAAGATGTTGCTCAGCCGCCGGGACCTGAATGTGTTCCTGAAGAAGTGGGGAAGCCTTCAGGCCAAGATCCAGACACTGCATCGCGGTTGGGCATGGGGAGACGGACCTGCCAAGAAATGGCTTGAGCAGCTCTATGCGCTCCATCGAGATGCTCGGCAGGGCATGAAGGTTCGTGAATGGCAAGAGGTCTACTCCGGCCTCAGGGGAAGGCTCCCGTCACGACTGGATCTGCTCTATGCCAGGTTTGATGCCTTGAGCAACCGGATTGTCTGTTCCCGCCAGGATCTCAGCATGTTCTGGATCAGAACACGGGAGCACCTGAGCAGGATGCGATTCTGGCAGATACGGCCCTTCAGGCTCGCGGCTACCTTTTTTAAGGAGTTTCTGCTGACAACGGCCTTCGCTCGAAGCCTCTTAGCATCGACTCGCTCGAAACAGCCGAGGGTACTGCAGCATTGACACAATGTACGGCGGCCGTTTTGAAGTGTTGTGGCCCCGTTTTGGCGTAATTGCGCGTAATCATTTTGATAATGCGTAACGCACATAGTTTTGTATGTCGCCGAATTTGGGGATAAGCTCTGGTGCACTTGGGCCACAGTCGTGCCTGAGTATTGGCGATTCGGAGAGAGTTTTGTAAAAGGAGGGATGAAGGAAGTGCGATTGACCGGCAAGGTAAAGTGGTTCAATGACAGCAAGGGGTACGGCTTTATTGAGCGACCGGATGGCGATGATGTCTTTGTGCATTATTCCGCCATCCAGGGCTCCGGCTTCAAGACGCTGGCCGAGGGTCAGGAGGTTGAGTTTGAGGTCGTCGATGGTCCAAAGGGGAAACAGGCCGCGAACGTCATCAGGCTTTAACGCTGCTCCTCCGTCACGAACAAAAAGCCCCCGCGAATTCCATCCTCGTGGGGGCTTTTATGTTTTCTGCTGATCGGCTGAAAACTGAACGCTCAGTTGTCTGCCTGGTTGATGGCTGTGAGGAGCCAAGGGTTTGGCCCGACCGGGCGCGTGACGGTCCAGTACTCCTCAAACTTTACAGGGTCGGTGCGGCTACCGTCTACAACCTGGGAAGTCCCTTCGTCCACAGTATAATCGAGAAGATTCGCCAGGAACCGCACCGTTACATAGTCTTGCCCGCGCTCCTGCCACGCTTCCGTGAGTTCTACGGAGCGGACCGCGATGTTTTCCAGGCGGTTGATCTTCCGCTCGTTCCTGAGCCGCATCACATCTGCGCCAAGCTGAGCGTACATCTCAGGCGTGAGGATCGTGCGAATCGGTTCAAGATCACGATTCCCCCAAGCCGCCTGAACCTTGAAGAAGAGATCGGTGCATGCCTCTCGGAAGCGTCCCTCCTCAAAGCCAGGGTCCATCTGGCGGATATGCGCTATTCCCTGGTCCAGATTGCCTTCTTGGACCATTGTGGCCTGCGAAGCCGTCCCCTGGTACCGTTCCGGCTCACGTTCGCCAAACCCCGTACGCTGATACGGCCCCTCGGTTGGCACCGGCTGCGACCGTTGCTTAACCACCCAATAGATCGCCAAGCCGATCCCACCCAGGATAACCAGGTCCATCAACCCGAATCCCCCACCCATGCCGCCAAAGCCGGCGAAACCCAGACTCCGGAACAACATTCCGCCGAGAAATCCGCCAAGCAGGCCTCCTGCCATGCTCCGCATGAACCCACCGCCTCCGAACGGAGTGGGTGCCGGGGCCGCGAGCGGAGACTGTGGCTCGGGCCGTGGCTGAGTGGGAGCTGTTGGTCTATAATAGTTGCGGCTTGGGCTGGAGTAGCTGCGGAAGCCGCGGCTCCCAAAGCTGCCGCCGCCGCCTGCTCGTGCCCAGACCTCGATCTCTGTGGCCAGTAGTGCGAAGACTACCGCAAGGATAGTGAACCCTACGCACTGTCCGTACTTCCGTGTCATGTATCTCCTCCTGTTGCTAAATCTACCGCGAGCACAAAATCTTCAGACTCATTATCAGCGATCTTTTTCGATGGTGCAAGTAAAAAGCGGTTTTATCGTCGCTGACAGCGCAGATCAAGAATGAGCCGATAGATGTACCATCCTTCCGGCAGATACACCTGCAGGAAGTTCGATCGCTATGTGGCGGAAGAGACAAAGGATCTCCAGGCGAACCTCCCCTTTACGGCCACGGGCTTCCGCCAGTGGGAGGCATTCCGTGTAAGGGAGAAAGAGATCAGGGGATTGGTTGATCCAAGGACTACTTGTTGCGTGGTATCTCGCCCTCTATGGGGGTCGGCGGTCGATCCATCAGGCTGGGCGGGTCAACGGTCCGGCCAGAACCGGGCGGGAACCCCCGACGATGCTGTCGGAGGTCCTGAATGACGTTGCGCATCTCGGTTTCAAATCGGTCTTCGAACAAGGCAAGGCGGGCCTGTTGCTCCGGACTGAGGATCGACCGCAGCCCCCCCTTAATGGCTTGCTCGTGTCCCCTGAAGTCGGTCTCAGTACGATCCAACTGGTCAAGTCTCGCCTTGATCTCCTCATCTCGCAAGGGCCGCTGCTTCAAAAGCTCTGCCAGCTCACCCCTGAGCAAGCGCTGCCTCCTATAAAATTCGCGGCGTGAGGCCTCCAGTTGGGCGAGTTTCGGAAAGAGCTTGGCGGCTTGATGTTCATCCAGGTTAAGCGCCTCGGTCATCTTCCAAATCTTGATCGTCTCGATCAGGCGTCTCCCTTCCGGTTCGCCTGGCGGCCTTGGAACGGCAGGTACGAGCGGTTGTCCCATAGCGCCAGAGACCGGACCAAGCAACCAGACCAGCCCCGCGGCGGCTATCGCCATACACCAAGCCCGAATCGAACAACGTTCCTGTAACTGTGTCATGACTCTGACCATTTAAAGCGACTCAGGTGATCCAGCAGGGCCTGTCGCTCCTTTTCGTCAAGCGAGGCGAGCGAGTCCGACGGGTCGGCCTCCTGACGCAGGAGCCAGGCCGTTTCAAACCGATCCCCTATCTCATCTGCCCAGCGGAGTCGCTGAATTGCCGCCATAAGAATCGAGGGCTCTTCAACGACCTCTCCGGCCACCACGAACGGCTCACCTGGGTGTTGATTCCCATTGTCTGGGCGCGGTATGATGGCCATACCGTGACCCGCGCGATTGCGATCTACGATCTTTTCCGTCGAAGTCGGCGCGCCCCCTTGCCGATCAACCCTGACAGGCAAGAAGCCCGGCAATCGGACAACGACAAATATTGAGACGGCGGCCACAGCCAGGCCGGCGATGAACTGCGGCCGGAAGGTCAGCCATGATCCAGCGCCGGCCAACCAAGCGAAGGGTGTCGACTTGCGCCTACGATCCTCCTGTTCGATTCGATGCCGTATCGAAGGTAGAAACGCTTCCCAGAAGCCCGGTGACGGCTCAGGAATCGGGTCAGCCTGCACAAGCGCGAAGAGATCGCGAGATGCGGAAAATTCAGCGGCACACGTCGCACAGCCATGAAGATGCGCGAGGATCTCCGCACGTTGCGCGGGCGGCAACTCCTCCTCGATCAACTCCAGCAGCCTGCACTCAACTTCCATGCATTGCATGGCGACGATGGTCCTTTCTCCCCATCACGTGCCTTCACGCCAGTGTGCCAACTTGCGCCGAAGCGCTTGCACGGCATGAAAATAGTGTACCTTGGCCGTTGCCTCTGAGACCCCCAGGATATCGGCGATCTCCCGGTGTGCGAGGTGATGATGAACACGCAACGTCAAGCTCGCCCGCTGTTGCGGGGGAAGGGTCTCGATGGCATTAGCGAGTGCATCCGCCCGCTCCTTTTCCTCGAGTTGTGCGAGCGACCCCTCCGATGAATCGGCCGGTTCAGGATGCTGGTCAACCGTCGCGTAAAGAGAGCGTGAGCCCCGGTTCAGATGGTTGAGGCATAGGTTTACGACGATCCGGTACAGCCAAGTGGCCAAGCTGGAGCGACGGTCAAACCGACTCAAATTTCGATACACCTGGACAAAGGCCTCCTGCGACACGTCGCGCGCATCCTCCGCATTCCTGGTCATCCGGTAGGCCAGATTGTACACCTCCCGCTGGCGCCTTTGGACCAGTTCATCGAACGCCGTCCCATCGCCCTGCAAGAATCGATCGATCAGTTCGAAATCTGCCTCGCGCAAGGCCTTTGTCTCTCACCGAGAGCCATCCCCCGTCCGACCGGCCCAGCCCGGCAACGGTGCTTCTGCAGGGCACGTCGCTTGAATCTGCCTATTAGAGCGGCTGTGCCGCTCGAACGTTTAATGACTCG
The DNA here is from genome assembly GCF_028716865.1 of Candidatus Methylomirabilis sp. Taxonomy (NCBI): domain Bacteria; phylum Methylomirabilota (SeqCode); class Methylomirabilia (SeqCode); order Methylomirabilales (SeqCode); family Methylomirabilaceae (SeqCode); genus Methylomirabilis (SeqCode); species Methylomirabilis sp. (SeqCode). The sequence goes on from NZ_JAQUOY010000027.1 coordinate 17,542, forward strand.
ACCCTACTTCTTCCGGCGCTGGTGTCTGGTCCGCTTCAGTAGTTTCTTATGTTTGTGCTTACTCATCTTTTGCCGACGCTTCTTGACAACGCTTCCCACTCACATCCCCCCTTTCTGTCCTTACGCCTGCTCAGTTAATCCGCTTTCCGAAGTTGCGGAAGCGGTCTTCGTATCCCGTTTGATCTGAAACTTCTCCAGACGATACTGCAGCGTCCGATAGCTTAAGCCCAGGAGGCGGGCCGCCTTGGTGATCACCCAATCAGACTTTTCCATGGCCTGCAGGATCAAGTCGCGCTCCAGCGCCTCAAAGGAGATCCCCTGCTCTGGAATCTCGATCGCGAACTTCCTGCCGGGCGCACTCGATGGGGCAAGTTGGACCGGGAGATCAAAGAACCGAACCTCAATGGGCAGATCGTAATGCGTAATCTCAGGCCCTTCGCAGAGCAGGATTGTCCGCTCGACCACTCCCTCAAGCTGCCGAACATTACCGGGCCAGTGGTAGTTCATCAGCAGCCGCATCGCCTCGTTGCTGATCCCTTGGATTGGCTTTCCCGCGCGCTCACCGTGCTTTCTGATGAAATGTTCGACGAGCTGAGGGATGTCGGTGCTCCGCTCTCGAAGCGGCGGAATTATAATAGAGACGACGTTCAGCCGATAGAACAGGTCCTCCCGGAGGAGCCCGCCTTTGACCGCCTCGGCAGGATCCCGATTGGTCGCGGCGATGACGCGAACGTCGACGCCGATCTCGTTTTTCCCCCCGAGTCGTCTGAACGTTCCACCCTGCAAGACCCGCAGAAATTTTGCCTGAGTCGACACCTGCATCTCGACGACTTCATCGAGGAAGATCGTCCCGCCGTCCGCCAACTCAAAGCAGCCGGCCCTTCGCTCCACTGCCCCTGTAAACGCGCCCCGCTCGTGGCCGAAGATCTCACTTTCCAGCAGACTCTCAGGGATGGCGGCACAGTTGACGGCGATAAAGGCGCGATCCTTGCGCTGGCTCTGTCGATGGATGGTCCTGGCGATCAGTTCCTTGCCGGTCCCACTCTCCCCGATGAGCAGCACGGTGGAGTTGCTGTTCGAAACCTTCCGGATCTTTTCGAAGACCTCCTGCATCCGGAAGTGGTTGCCCACGATCCCTTCGACGCGAAACCGCTCCTCAATCTGCTGTCGTAAGGACCGATTCTCCCGGCTCAACTGGATGCGATCGAAGGCCCTGCGCACCGTCAGCAGCAACTCCTCCCGTTCGAGCGGTTTGGTCAAATAGTCGAACGCGCCCCGCTTCAATGCCTGCTCAGCCGAATCGAGTGAGCCGTATGCAGTCATCAGGATGATCAGGGTAAGTGGGCTATCCCGGGGCAACCGCTCCACCAGGGAGAGGCCATCGATCCCCGGCATTCGGAGATCGGTCAGCACCAGGTCGAACGGCTTCTCCTGACAACGCCTGATGGCTTCCCCTCCTCCTGGCGCCGTTTCGACCGAATAGCCCTCAGCCGACAGGATAGTCCGAAGGATCTCCCGCTGGGGTCCCTCGTCATCGACCACCAGGATCCGTCCCCCCCGCATCAGGCCGGCTCCTCTACCGGTAGCTGGATGCTCACGGTAGTACCCTGGCCGCGAACGCTGGCCAACGTGATTACCCCGCCATGCTCCTCTACGATCTTCTTCGTCAGGGCCAATCCCAGCCCGATCCCGACCTCCTTCGTCGTAAAGTATGGCTCGAAGACCTTGGCCAGATCTTCGGGGGCGATCCCGTACCCGGTATCCTGGAAGCGGACCTCGATCCACCGTTCGCTTCCGGAGGGTGGTGATGAGAGTGATGGGTCGGTCCCGTTCGCCAGCCTGGCGGTGATCGCAAGCTTCCCTCCCTGAGGCATGGCCTGGAAGGCGTTTACCAGAACATTCACGAAGCAGGTCTTGATCTGCTCACCGTCTGCCAATATCCGCGGCAGGTCACCCGAGGAGTTGCGTTCGATCTCAATCCCCTGTTCTTCGGCTTTGCCGCTGGCCATACTCACGACATCATGGAGCAGCGGGGCCAGATCGCATGGACGCGGCTCAAGCTTGAGCGGCTTGCCATAGTTCAGGAAATTGGTAATCATGGTGTCCAGCCGATGGATCTCGGTTTTCATCCACGAGACCAGGTGGGTGAACTCTTCCCGTGAGCGAGGGTCGGTTGGTGAGAACCGACTCCGCAGATGATCGATGCTCAGGTTGATGAAGTTCAATGGGTTACGGATCTCGTGCGCGATGCCCGAGGCCAACTGACCAATGCTGGAGAGGCGCTCAGCCTGGTGAAGGCGGCTCTCCAGCTCCTTGTTCGCCCGCAGCTTGGCCACCATGTCGTTGAAGCTCGTGGTCAGCTCACCGATCTCATCGTGCCGTTCCACCGGCAAACTCTCTCGCAAATCACCCTGCGCGACCCGGCGTGCGGCCTGGACCACCTGATCGATCGGCCTGGTATACTTCCAGGACAGAATGAGGGAGGCCGCCATCCCGAGGCCGAAGACCAGTACGGTGACAATCAGTCGTTTGATAAAGTTGAGCCGAGAGATCTCGGCAAAATCATCCAGCACCATGCTGATCAGGGCATAGCCCATCCGCTGGTTCCCTACTACGATCGGCACGATCAGATTGTAGTTCTTTTGACCTTTCTCGGTCGCGAGCGTCTCCCCCAGTCGGGCGGTGATGAACAGGTCCCGGTGGCTGGGGTCGATGGTTGCGCCTACGCGCTTTGGATTGCTGCTGGCAATGATCTCCTTTTCATTGCTGATGATCGAGATCTCATTGACCCCTTTTCGTTGCAGGCGACTGACATAGTCCTGGAGGCGCGCCTCGTCGGTCCGCTCCTGTGAGGTGAGACGCTCCACGCTGATCTGAATGGCACTGGACAGATCCGTCGTGTGCTTCTCCACCTGGTCGATCAGCGTTCGCTCTGCCTGCCAATACAGTACGAACAGCGACGCCAGCGTCAGCAGCAGGAGGGAGAACATCATCAGGAGCAGTTTCGCCCTGAGCCCAAGATTATCGAACAGCCCCTTCACCCTCAGACCCTCCTTGAACCCGGTACAGCGCAGCCGGGCGCTACGATACAAAACTATAGCTTATCGGAAATGCTGGATTTTGTAAAGCTGGGAGGGACTCAGCGCATAATCCTCTCTCTGGTAGCCTAGATCAGAAGGGATTTCAGGGGTGAGAACGAAGCGGGATCGCCCGATAGGACGCGAGAAGGATGGTTGGGGTTCGGGCCGCGAGGCTTTACAAATCATTCCCTGCGTATGACAGGTTGAAACTCTTATTGACGAGCGGAAAATCGGGTACGATGTTTTTGAGAATGGCGTAATGTAGCGCCGGCCAGTTAGCGAATGACGGATCTTTGATCTTCGCGCGCGCAAGCCGATCTTGCTCACCGGTGACAAGCCAGTGCCAGATCGGGCCTCGCCACCCCTCAACCAGACCGAACCCGCTCGCGCCCGCCGGCAGCGCCGGGAGCGGTGCCGAGATCTTGCCTTCAGGGAGCCCGTCCAATGCGCGCATGATCAGATTGGCGGCCTCGCGCGCCTCCTCTATCCGCACCATCAGTCGCGCCCAGACATCGCCTTCGCCATACACCGGCACATGCGGCGGTAGATCCGCATACGCGGCAAAGGGATGATCCCGCCTGGCGTCACGATCGATCCCGCTGGCTCGCGCCGCAAGCCCAACGACCTGCAACTTACGCGCGGTCTGTCTCGACAAGTATCCTGTCCCGTGCAGGCGGTCCAGCACCAGGCCGTTGCTCAGCGCGATCTCGACCACTTCGTCGAAGTCGATCGCCGCGCGCCTCACCGTCTCCCGCGCATCTGCGATCTGCTCCGCCGTGAAGTCGCACCTCACGCCGCCCGGCATCAGCGTACCGCGCAACAGGCGATGACCGGCCAGACGCGCGTTCAGGCGCAGCATCTCCTCACGAATCCTCATGGCGTGTGCATTTGCTACCGCAAAGCCGGTGTCCGTACAGATCGCGCCGACATCGGCGATGTGATTATAGAGCCGTTCAAGTTCAAGCAGCACTACGCGCACGTAGGCCGCGCGCGGGGGGATCTGTAGCCCTGCCAGCGATTCGAGCGCCTGGCAAAACGCGAGTGCGTGCGCTACGCTGGAGTCCCCGGAAATCCGTTCAGCCAGTTCCACCCCGCGCGTGAGCGGGATCGTCTCGAATAGCCGCTCGATCCCCTTATGAACGAAATAGAGCCGGGTCTCGAGATTGACAATGGTCTCACCTTCGACACTGAACCGAAAATGACCCGGCTCGATAGTACCCGCATGGACAGGGCCAACAGTGATCTCGTAGATCCCCTCGCCCTCGACGCGGCGGAACGGAAAGGGCGTGCCATCGTCAGCAAATTCAGGGGGCGCCGAGGCATCCTTTAGCAGCGGGTGATACGTTTCTGGCCAGAACTGATGCAGCGGGAGGCGGCGTAGGTCGGGGTGATCGGTCGGCACCAGTCCGAAAAGATCGTGAATCTCGCGTTCAAAGCGACTGGCCAGATACCAACGTGTTGCGAGCGACGGAAACCGGCGGTCATCCTCCGGGACTGCTACCGACGCGACGATAAATAGATCCATGCCTTCGAGTTCGAAGAGATAGCGTAGCGTAAACGCGCCGCGCTCCGCACGTGTATCTTCCGCCACGATCAGTTCTGGCCTCGCACAAAATCTGTCGCACACATAATCAGCGACCGCGGGCAGCTCATCCCGTTCGAGGCTCACGCGCACCTCCCGCGGAGGATGCATCCGGAGGTCAGTCAGTTTCAGTGTCGTTGCGCGAAGCTGCCGGACAATACCGTTCATCAGATCAGGCATGAGTAACCCCGAGCACCCTGAGGGCGGCCTCCAGCGCCTCAGTCACTGCATGGGGGAGCGTCAGTCCCAGCACAAGCAGCAGCGTGAAATTCACCACGATCGGTGCCAGCGACCATCTGAGCACATCCCCATGCTCCACCTTCTCGAAGGGCGCCCCATAGAGCATCTGATTCACACTGCTGAGCATACCTGCGAACACAACGACAAGCAGCGTAATTCCCAAGACCACTACCCACACAGGCCCGCTCTCCAGGCCCGCGCGAAAGATCAGGAACTCGCTCATGAATAGTCCGAAGGGGGGCAGGCCTATCAGCGCAAGTATGCCGGTCAGAAACGCGCCGGCCGTTAACGGCGATGCCCGTAACAGCCCGCGCACCCTCCGGATGTCGGTGGTCTGATATTTCAGCAGGATGTTTCCCGACAGGAGAAACAGCAATGACTTTGACAGCGCATGATTGATGACGTGCAGGAGCGCACCCAGGACGCCCCAGTAGCCTCCAAATCCCAGTCCCATACAGATAATGCCGACGTGTTCGACGCTTGAATAGGCCAACATCCGCTTATAATTGCGCTGTCTGACGAGAAAGACCGCGGCCACGGCGAGCGAAAGCAACCCAATACCCACAAACCATGGGCCGGCGAAGTTCGCACCGACCGCGATATCCGCGATCGTCTTGAAACGCATCAGCGCGTAGAGTCCCACGTTGAGCAGGACACCGGACATCAAGGCGCTGATCGGGGCGGGCGCCTCACTGTGGGCATCCGGCAGCCACGTGTGCATCGGCGCCAGGCCCGCCTTTGTCCCGTAGCCGACAAGGATAAAGGCGAAAGCGAGCCGGACCACCTGGGGATTCAGTGATGATGCGGCGGCCCGGAGCGAGGTCCAATTCACTGCAATCTCGCCCGCCCGCGAGGCGCCGGCGTAATACAGCAGCGCCGTGCCGATGAAGGCGAGGGCGATGCCGACCGAGGAAAGGATGAGGTATTTGTAGGCCGCCTCCAAAGACCTGGGCGTGTTGTGCAGGTTCACCAGAAAGGCGGTCGCTAATGTCGTCCCTTCAATCGCCACCCACATAATACCGAGGTTATCCGTTGTCACCGCCAGCAGCATCGTAAAGAGAAACAGATGAAAAAGCCCAAAGAAGCTCCGCACGCGGGTCAGATGAGTATCGTCGTATTCGGCTCGGATATAGCCAAGCCCGTACAGTGCGGCGATCGCCCCCAACAGGGTGATCACGACGACCATCAACGCCGAGAGCCCATCGGCTCGAAGCAGCCCACCGATGGCAGCAGGTACATCGCCTCGCCATACCCGCACCGCGACAATGAGACCGACGGCCAGCCCGCCAACGGCTGCAAGCGCGTGGATGAACTCGAGCCACGCCCGAGGACGTACCAGCGCCATGAGGGCTGCGGCGATCAGCGGCGTGAGGAGCAGCGTGACAAGCATCACCCCTTGAGCCTCCCTAACCGGTCCACCTCGATCGAATCAAAATTCTCTTTGATGCGGTAGATGAATACCTCCATGATCAGCACGGCAACCAGCACATCAAGGAAGACCCCCATCTCCACGATGAACGGCACCCCATACGTGGCCAGCAGCGCAAGGAGGAAGATGCTGTTCTCCAGCATCAAGAAGCCGAGGATCTGTGTCAGCGCGCGTCGGCGATTCACCATCACGAAAAAGCCGATAAGCACGCCGGCAAAGGCGATCGGAATAGCCTCAGCGGTAGGGAGCGGGTTTGACGCAGCAACAGGGGCCATCACGTAAAATGCGATCACGACTAAGCCTCCGCACACCACCAGCGTGGCGGGCGTGCCCAGATATGGCAAGGCAGCCCGCTGCAAACCGATCTTCATCACGGCGCGATTGAGGACGCGGGGAATGATGAACACCTTTAAGAGCACCAGTACCAGCGCAACACTGGTCAACTCAACGCTTTTCGTGAACGCGGCGACGGCCGCCGCCAGAATGGCCAGGACCACTGATTGCATCGCGAATATTCGGACCTGTCCGGCCAGATCCCTGCGCACGATCAGCAGGAATGCCGTGCCCAGCATCGCGAACGAGAGTAGCGTGACCAGCCTTGGAAAGAGTATGGTGAACATCGCTCTGCGCACCCGGCCTATTTCACGAACAGGAACGAGATGACCGCCAACAGGGCAAGCGCAAATGACCCGCTTAACAGCGCCGGCAGGCGGAATAGCCGCAACTTGGCCACCGCCGTCTCGATCGCCGCGATCCCTACTGCGAGTGTGCCCACTTTCACGACAAGCGCGACAAAGGCCACAGTCAGCGCCGCCGGCGTGACCGCCATCGCGACGCCCCACGGAAAGAATAGGTTCGAGAGCAGCGCCAGGAAGATCAGGAGCTTCATCCCTGCGGCCCACTCGATCAGCGCCAGGTGCCGTCCCGAATACTCCAGAATCATCGCCTCGTGGATCATCGTCAGTTCCAGATGCGTTGCAGGATTGTCAACCGGCAATCGTCCCGTCTCTGCAAGGGCCACGATAAAGAACGCGACGAATGCCAGCAGGTGGCCGGGATTGAGCAGCAAAAGCGAGTCATCTGCTCCGCGCCTGACAATCTCATCGAGGCCCGTATTCCCGACACGCAAGGCAATCGCGAAGATCGCGATCATCACGGTCGGCTCAGCCAGGGCGGCAACGGCCATCTCACGGCTCGAGCCCATGCCGCCGAACGCGCTGCCGGCATCAAGACCTGCCAGCGCCAGGAAGAAGGTGCCAAGCAGAAAGAGATACATCAGCACGATGATATTGCCGATAAAGCCGAGCGGGGTCAGGGTCGTGAGAAGGGGCACCAGAAGCGATGACAGCAGCATCGTCGCCACCAGCAGATACGGTGTGAACCGAAAGATCCACGAGGTAGTCTCCGACACGACTGCCTCTTTCACCAGGAGTTTGCGAAGATCGGCATATGGCTGCAGCACGCCTGCACCGCGTCGGCCCTGGAGCCTGGCTTTCACCCGCCGAACCAGCCCCACCAGAAGCGGTGCGCCAAGTCCGACCAGAAGCAACTGGATCGCTTCGATCAGAATCTGTGTGAGCATCTGCCTTTAACCCGCCAGCGCCAGCAGGACCACCAGCGCGACCAGGATATACAATAAGTAGAGGTGCACACTCCCAGACTGTACGATACGGGCGCGATGTGAGGCCCATTGCACAAGCCGAGACATCGGGCCATAGAGCGCCTCGTCGAATATCGAGCGGGCCTCATTGCGGTAGGTGATCGTCTCGACAAAAAAGGGCGATTCCGGATGGAACCGGATGTCCAACTCCTTCACCGGACGGTATAAGAGACCAAACACCCGCTTGAACGGATTGGCGAACGCTGTCGAGGTATATTCAAATCGCGATGTCTGCAACGCGCGACCGCATCCCCATGTCTCGTACGCGCGACGGCGCGCGTTCGCGCCGATGATACGTAAGGCCACCAGGACCAGCGCGAGCAGCGAGGTCAGCGCGACCGCGATCCACAGCGGCGATGCCATGGCGAACGCGCCGTCGGCGACGATGACGTCCCAGTTGAAGTGCGCGTCTGTATGCGCCCCTGTCAGATCGGCCGCTGTCGCATTTAAAAGGCGCAACAAGCCAACCGGCGCCACCCCGAGTACCAGGCACGCGACCGCCGACATCCCCATCGCCCCACGCATCATCCACGGCACCTCCCGCGCCCGTTTGGCGTATTCGCTGCGCGGGAGCGCCAGAAAGGTAATGCCGAAGGCTTTCACGAAGCAGGCCGCTGCAAGTCCGCTCGTTAATGCGAGCGCGGCGACGACCGCTGCGAACAGCAGATTGGTTCCCGTCGCGGAGATCTGGAAGCTGAGCAGAAGCGATTGAAACAGCAGCCATTCGCTGATAAAGCCGTTGAATGGCGGCAGCGCCGCAATCGCCACCGAGCCGATGAGAAAATAGGCGGCCGTCTGCGGCATCCGCTTGATGAGCCCGCCAAGCTCTTCCATATTGCGGGTTCCGGTCGCATGCACGACTGCGCCGGCGCCCATGAAGAGGAGGGGCTTGAACGTGGCGTGATTCACCGTGTGATATAGGCCCGCCACCAGCGCCAGCGATGCCAGCGCATCGAGGTGATAACTCTGAAACAACATCCCTCCCCCTACCCCGAGTAGGATGATGCCGATATTCTCAACGCTGGAATAGGCGAGCAGGCATTTCAGGTCCTGTTCCACCAACGCATATAATACGCCGAGTACCGCGCTTATCGCTCCGACGACCAGGATTGCGCCGCCCCACCAGGATGGGCCTACCCCGAGCCAATCGAACCCGATCCGCACAAGCCCGTAGATACCAAGCTTGATCATCACCCCGGACATCATGGCCGACACATGACTGGGCGCCGCCGGATGGGCCTTTGGAAGCCAGATGTGCAAGGGAATCACCCCCGCTTTTGTGCCGAACCCGAGCGCCAGCAAGGCGAATACCGCATAGCGCATCGGTTCGCTCACGGTCACCGATGCGGCGCGCCATTCACCCAGGTCCATCGTACCGGTTGCGCGGGCCATCAAGAGGAAGCCAACGAACAGGCATGCGAATCCCGCATGCGTCATGACGAAATACACCCAGCCCGCATGTTGCGTCTCCCCATGCTCAGCCTCTGTCATCACGAGAAAATACGATGCCAGCGACATCACCTCCCACATGAGCAGAAATGTCAGCGCGTTGCGGGCCAGGACGACGAGCACCATCCCGGCGAGGAAGGCATTGAACCCACACCCCATTCCCGCCAGCGAATGCCTTCCCTCATAGTCTCGGGTGTAGGCGATCGCATAGAGCGCGGAGGGGATCGCCGCCACCGCAATGACCAGAATAAAGAACGCGCTGAGGCGATCTATGCCGAGGGAGAATCCGCCGACAGGGAGGAGCGCCGGGATTATCACACCCAGCGTGCCGCCCGCCAGGCCCGCCGCGCCCAACGCGAGGGTTCCTATAGCGCCGACGAGCGCGCACGCGTGTCCCACCAGTCGCGATACGCGCGGCCAGGGCGCCGTCAGCAACGCCCCCGCTGCGCCGATGCCGAAGCACGCGAGCGTCAGGAGCAACAGATTCAGCGTCATCGTTTCACTGAGTGTTATCGTCACTTACCGAACCATCCCTGGGTCGAACATCCTGATGGTTCCCGCGGCTCTCAAGCGCCGCCAGGATTCCGACCAGGATCATCTGCGGGGGTGGCGGGCAGCCACCAACGACCAGATCGACCGGCACAATCGCCGACACGGGCCCGACGACCCCATAACCGCCCGCGAAGATTCCGCAATCCCTGGCGCAGTCGCCGATGGCGATCACGATCTTTGGGTCAGGGGTCGCATCATAGGTGCGCCTGAGAGGGCCGGCCATATTGCGTGTCACCGGACCCGTCACCAATAAACAATCGGCATGGCGCGGTGAGGCGACGAAGTGCATTCCATAACGCTCCAGATCATAGTAGGGGTTATTCAGCGCGCCGATCTCCAGCTCACACCCGTTGCACGAGCCCGCGTCCACTTCGCGGATATGCAGCGAGCGACCAAAAAGACGCCGTGCGCGCTCCTCAATCTGCCGTGCAATGGTCTCGATCTGCGCGTCGTGACCCGGTCGCAGCAACGGCTCGGTCACTACGGGTGTCTTCCAGATCTTTCTTATCAGTGTCAGCATCTCGATGCGACTTCTCTCATTGCTGTACCAGTGTCGTGAGTCCAACGCCTCTTGACGGTCACCGTTTACCCTGAGCCTGTCGAAGGGTGCAGTATTGTAGCTAGTTCCGCTCATGCTCGACTAGCTCGGCACGAACGGTAATTGCAGGCCGCTACACTAGCGGCGCCTGGGTGTTTGCGTCTGCTCGAGTCGTATCTCCTCAAGCATCCCGCGAACACCGATCAGGTGGTTGTTGAAGATCTCTCTGGCCGCGTCAAGCAGCTTAAAGATGGCGTGGTCGCTGACGGAATAGTAGACATTCGATCCCTCTTTGCGGGCCGCCACGATGCCCTTATTACGAAGAACCGCAAGCTGCTGAGAGGCGTTGGCGGGTTCGACGCCGAATCGCTGGCTGATCTCGTTCACCGTGAGCTCTCCCGTCCGCAACGCATCAAGGATCGAGATCCTCAACGGGTGGGCCAGCGCCTTAAAGAATTCCGCCTTGAAATTACTGAGTTGTTGTCTCATCCGTTTCCCAACGCCTGAAAGAATGCACACTATTGCATCTGCAAGTATGCTTATATCTTATATCCTCTGTTTACGCTCGTCAAGTATCCACGTCAGCCATCGCTCGCACTTTTACCGAAAGAGTCGCGCTGCCTGGATTCCTGGTATACAATGCGACAGGAATAAGGAGGATCGATGGTCGAGTGGAAGCGACAGCGGATCGAGCGGGCCTATCGGTCCGGCGAAGGGCGCGAGGCGATACACGGCGGTCTCAGCGACACGCTCCTGCGCCTCATCCGGGAAGAACCGCTGCGCGAGCGGACGGTGCTGGATGTCGGGTGCGGCAATGGGCGCTTGACCTTTGCCCTGGCGCAAGAGGTCGGCCGGATCATTGGGATCGACTGGTCGGAGCAGGTAATCCAGGAGGCCCGCCGACGCGCCGGCGCCCTTGGCCTGAACCATGTCACGTTTGTGTGCGACGATGCCGAGCGGGTCGAATATGGCAAATTTGGTCCGATCGATCTGGTGGTCGCCCATCTCTGCATGTCTAACGCAATCCTGGAGCGAGCGGCCGCGGTCCTGGTACCGGGCCGCTTCATGGCCTTTGCGACCCTTCACCGAGATCAATGGAAGGAGAGCGGCAGAAGCTCCCGATTCGCCTATGGAGAGGAGGATGTCGATCTGGCGCTGACAGCGGTGGGATTCGACCCCGTCTATCTCGAGGTCGAGCATGAGGTGCTCTCTTTTACCGCCTCCGATGACGCCCTGGCTTACGTGGAGGCCTCAGGTCTCACTGAGAAATGGCAGACCGATAGCCGCTGGGAGGGGTTTCTCGCGTATCTGAAGCGCGGCGGGAGAGAATTAACGATCCGGGCCCGTGTCAATGTGAAGGCGCGCCGCCGGTGAGCGCCTGCGCAATCTCGACTTTTACGTCGGGATCGGTCTCGCGAGCAAGCGCCTCGTCGAGCGCCGCACGCGCCTCAGTCGTGCCGGTCCGTCCTAAGGCCCAGGCGGCATGACCCCGGACCAGCGGCTCCGGATCGGAGAGGAGCCGTGCCAGAGCCGGGATCGATTCCGCGGAGCCCAGGTTACCCAGCGCCACTGCCACGTTTCGCAAAACGCCCCGCCGCTTTGACCGCTTGAGCGGGCTCCCCTTGAACCACGACCGAAACTGTTCGTCGTTCAGTGCAAGGAGAGGGATCAACTCCGGCGCATGAAGGCCCTCACGGGGCTGAAAAGCAGGCTCCTTCGAGGCCTCGATATTGACATTATACGGGCAGACCTCCTGGCAGATATCACAGCCAAAGATGTGACTGCCGATCAGTGGCCGTATCTGTGCCGGGATACTGCCCTTCAACTCGATCGTCAGGTACGAGATGCAGCGACGGGCATCCAGTCGATACGGGCCGACAAAGGCGTCGGTCGGACAGGCCTTCAGGCATAGATCGCACGAACCGCACCGGTTCCTGATCGGCTGATCTGCCGGCAGTTCGAGGCTCAGAAACAGCTCGCCCAGAAAAAAATACGAACCGTGCTTTGGAGAGATGAGGAGCGTATTCTTGCCGATCCACCCGATTCCCGCCAGGCCAGCGAACCCCTTCTCCAACACCGGCCCGGCATCGACGTAGGCCTTGCCCTGAACCTCTTCGCCGACGGTATTGCGAATCCATCCGAGCAGCGCGTCAAGTCGGCTCTCAAAGACCGTGTGATAGTCCTCTCCCCATGCATAGCGGGAAATCCATCCCTTGGGCGCACCCGCCTGGTGTGTCTCGCGCGGAAAGGGGGTGTAGTAGTTCATGGCGACAGAAACCACCGAACGCGCCCAGGGAAGCCACGTACTCGGGTGGCGTCGGGCCTGCTCAGTACGCGTCATATAGGCCATCTCGCCGCCATACCCCTCTTGCAGCCAATCGGCGAACGACTGTTCATGGGGAGGGTCGCTGACCGACGAGATCCCGACCAGCTCGAACCCCAGCCTGTGGGCCTCTTCTTTGATCGCCTGAGTCAACTGCTCAGGACTCTGCACGACCATGTCGCAATCCTGTTGATTCGTGCCCATTGACGCTTACCGTACTACCTTGAGGGCTCGCGCTCGTAGCGGTTTCGCCTTCTCCCCCAGCAGCGCCTGGAATCGAATCGCGTCCTCGGCCATCAAGAGATTATTGAACAGGCAGTAGGTGGGGAGATCATTCTTGTACACCGTCTTCAGCCGCTCAAGGTCCTGATCGGTGTGAACGTACCGGTAGCCGGTAAGGCCGTGCAGCCGATAGTAGCGGATCGGGCCATACAGCGACGGCTCCTTGAGCGGATCGACCACGTGGACCAACTCTAACTCGCGACAGAGTCCCTGGATCAGATCCGCCGTCCAGGCACCGCGTGGCTCCCAGGCAGCTTGCCAGCCGGCGCGGTCGACGCTGGTGAAGAAGGCGCGCAGGTTCGCGATATGTTCGGACGTCGGCGTGAAGCTCGGCGGGCACTGGAAGACGATGATCGAGGCGCCCAGGGCTGCCGCGAATGCCCGCGTCTGGGCCCAGGCTTCGAAGACTTCCTCGGTGGGCCGAAACGCGCCGTAGCGATCTTTCGATTCAGGTGAGATCGGCTTGGTGAGGCGGCGATAGGTCGGGCTTGACGGCTCGTGCGTGATGAGCTGCCATGCCTTCATCGTAAACTCGAACCCGGTCGGCGCCCCGGCTTGCCACCGTACCCCTGTGCTGAGCCGCGGCAATTTGTAAAAGGTCTGCTGGATCTCAACAACCGGGAAGGTGTTGTAGTACTCCTGCCGGCCCATCGCGAAGCCGCAGGTCCCGATCTTGGCATGGCCCGCGCTTGGATCAGCAGTGGCTATCGGATCTCTCCTTCGTCCATTGGGGCATCTTGGGACGGTGAAGAAGACGGCTGCGGCCGGGGGCTCCTCGAGCCCATCCACGCTCGCGTGGCGCTAAGGGCTGACACGAGGAAGGCCGAGCCGGAGACCAGGTATTCGGTGGTCAGCCAGTGGACCACCCAGCCCGTTCCAGGGGCCGGGCTGGCCCACAACCACTGCACCGCTTTGAAAAGCAGCAGGAGAAAGCCTGCCCAAGCGGTAATTGTCACCAGCAGCCAGTGCCACGACTCAGGTGTCCGCCGGTGAGCTTGAAACAGCAGCGCACCCAGCAGCAACGATGCGGCGGGGATGAACCACAGGAGCGGCTCCTGCGGTACAGGGTGGCCTTTGAGTGTCTGGCCAAGGGCGAGTTCCAGGCCCGCAACCGAGATCACGCGATGGGCCCAATATGGACCGGCGATCACCCAAGGCAGGAAAAAGAGCCCGAAGGGGATCACGCCCGCCCACGGCAACTTCGCCCAGCGCAGGGAAGACACCGGTGCCGTCGGCGGCGTCGCGAATGTCCCGCCGCACTGCCAACATGCGCTGGCTCCAGGCACTCTACGCGCACCACAGTCCGGGCAGAGGCCAATCGTGTGAGTACTCATCGATATTCGCGCACCGTGCATGAAGAGGTTTACCTTCCCACACAACTATACTGTGCAGCCGAAGGCTCTGCTGTCAAGGTGTTTCCATTCGTCATAGCCTTCAGTCTTCAGCCTTTAGTCTATCTACCTGAAAAATAACTACATCAGACTGGATAATCGATCCCATTCCGCCGTCAATTCCACCACCCTTTGCTTGGCCTGAGTATGCGCATCCAGCGTTTCAAGGCATCGTTCCTTATTCTGGTAGATCTCCGGGTCGGCAAGAGCCTGGGAGAGATCCTGG
>NZ_JAQUOY010000028.1 GCF_028716865.1 Candidatus Methylomirabilis sp.
ACCAGATAACTCCACGACGGCTTGATGACGTAGATAAGCCAGCAGATGTGGTAGTAGGTGAAGGCGATCACCTGAGGCAGGATGCGATAGAGGAGAAAATTTTCCTTAATTCTACGGGCGTGGGTGAGTTCCTCCAGGATGAGCAAATGCCACATCTCGTTATCTTGAGCCTCGCGAGCCTCCTTGACCCGGTCGAAGACCCGGCGGGCAAAATCACGCTGTGCATACATGTGGGTAATGGCGATGTAGGCTACGTTCTCCCAGGACTGATACGGGACGCGGGCGATGAGCTCCAGCACCTTGAATTTGCTGAATGTCTTTTTGCGACCATACACAAGGTCCATCGTCATGAAGAGGAGGCGGGCCAAGATGCCGTAGTGCATCCTTGGAGAGCGGAGCGTGACTTGCTGCGCCTGGCGGCGTTGTTCGGCAGTTAATTGCTTCAGTTTCGAGCCCATAGTACGCCGAACGGCCCTAGACCTCACAACGACCCGACAACAGATAGGCGACAACGTCTGCGGCGGCATAGCTCGTCCGGCCGCCCAGGAAGCCACCGATCGTCGCAAGGTCATCGCCGCTGGTGACGATCGGCGGCTCCTCGGCGCCGTCGGCACAGGTCTGCGGGTGACCGATGACGGAGAGCAGCGCATTGCACAGGCACTGGCGGCCGATCGTGTCCTCTATCTTGCCACCCTTCTTCACGTAGGCGGCTTCAGGCTCACTGGGGCACCGGTAGTCCACTTTCCCGTCCTCTGCCATGAAGGCGACGCGCAGGTACCCCAGATCGCAGACCCGCTCGCGCGTTGCGCCCGCGGCGGGATTTTCGACCCACTCCACAACCTTGATTGGAAAGCCGGTGGGCGATGCGAGGGGCTCCGTGCGAACATCCACCTCGCCCCGGGCCGCGTGGGCGAGCACCGAGCGCTTGATCGGCTCGGCGAGTCCCGATTCGTCGCAGAAGGCGAAGAGTGTCCCGACCTGGACTCCAGCGGCTCCCGCCTTACGCGCCGCAACCAGGCGCTCGGGGTGTCCGGCCCCACCCGCCACCCAGAACGGCAGCCCCAGCTCCCCGATCTTCGCGAGGTCCACCTCGTCGCGTTTGCCGTAGATCGGTTCGCCGCGCTCGTTGAACCATGGCTCCCCGCGAGGCGGGGCGTTGTGGCCACCGGCGGTGGGACCCTCGATCACGAAACCGTCCACCTGGCCGATCGCCTTGCGGGCGAGCATCGTCGCCAGGGAGTTACTCGCGACGATCGGGAAGAACTTCGGCCGCGCGAGTGGCGCCGGCGGCGACTCCCAATGGGCGCCGGGATCAAAATCGAGGTATTCGACGGCGCTGGAGGGGAGTCCCTCCACGTCGAATCGGAGCCGGGCCGGGTGGTGCCCGGCGAGCAGGTCGAGCGCCCCTGCGATCTCTCGCGGGATGCCGGCGCCCATCAGGACGTAGCCGACTCCGGCGAGCATGGCGCCGTAGAGCGTCGGTAGCGTGAGCAACTGAATCTTGGTGAGCAGGTTGATGCCGACCGGTGCATCGTGTCCCTCCCTGGCGAGGCACACTTCGACGAACGCGGCCAGCATAGTGAGCTCCTGCCGAGCGGGAGCGACCACCTGACGGTACAGGGGGAGCATCGTGTACGGTTCGCCCGGCGCCCGGCCTTCGGGCCGATAGTAGCGGCGCATGGCCTCGTCTACAGCGCGACGGATCGGAAATTGCTCCATCCCGCGCCGCATGTGGCCGCCGCGATCGCCATCCTGCAGGCGACGCACGAACACCGTATCGAGACCGGTGCCGGAGACGACCCCCAACTGACCCGTTCGCGCCACGGCGTTGGCCAGTCGCCAGTTGGAGACAGCGGCGCCCATGCCGCCTTGAATGATCAGGGGAAGCGTTGAGCGCTGTTCGATGGAAGGAGTATCGCGTCGGCGAACCACTTGCACGCCTTCACCGATTGCGATCGATGGGAGCTTCTTCATACTGTCACGCGACCGGTTGTGCACACACGCGAGGGTGAATAGTGGGACTCGGCTCGATCCGCAGTGCCTTGATGCAGACCGACCTTACGTGAGGTCTTACCCAAGGGCGTCGAAGGAGCCTGGAGGACGACTGAGATTCCCTGAGGTGCTTTGAGCGTTTCAGTTATCATGATGGTTTCTCCTCCCCGCCCTCTACTCTAATTTACCATAGGGGGAGGTGTCTCACTTATATTGGCACAGAGGGTGTGCAAAAAGAGTGTGAGGGTAGCTGCCGAGAGACGTGCTGTACCGGTCAGCCGCACGGATCCTACTGCGCCATCTTCACCCTGATATCGATGGCTGCCCCGAGGACTCGGGCCACCTTCAGCAGGGTTTCGATGGTGACATTGCGGGCGTTGTGTTCAAGCCGAGAGATCGTCGCCGGGCTCATCTTCAGGGTCGCTGCGACCTGTGTTTGGCTTAACTTGCGCTTACGTCGAAGCGTAGCGAGCCGGTGTCCGATCTCAAGCGCGGCCCGCTCCACCTCAACCAATCTCTTGAGTTCGGCGTCCTGCATCTGGGACTGAACGTAGCGATCCCAATTCGTTTTAGTCATCTGTTCCTTCCCGTTGGTGCCCACCTATCTCTCCTGGCGATGCTGCTACGTGTGTAGGCGATGCTCTGCTGGACGAATGTCTTATTCGACGAGACTCGTGGAGTGTTTCACTGCGGCATGCAGCACGACAAACCCCCGGCGCTCCGTCGCGGCGTACAGTATCCGGTAGTGATTCCTCCTGTAGTGCGTCCGCAACTCGCGTACCTTCCCGCGAATGTGGCTGCTGAACGGGAACTGCAACGTGGGGCCTTTGTCGCTCAGGAAGTCTATGATGGCAAGGAGCTTCGCCCGCCTCTCCTTGGGAAAGGCATCGATGAAGTCCCGGACAGGGCAGGTGCCGTCCTGTTCCTCATAATAGAACTCGATGGGTCATCAACTCGTCGGCATCGCGTCGTACATTGTTATGAGAGTATATCATATAGAGTAAGATGTCAATCCGCAATTGGACTGCGGGAGTTCAACCTTGCTGCTGCGAAGCGCCGTGTGTTACGATAACGGTGTGACGATGAAGCATATCATCATCGGGACGGCAGGCCACATCGATCATGGCAAGACCGCGCTCGTCAAGGCCCTGACCGGCATCGACACCGACCGGTTAAAGGAGGAGAAGGAGCGGGGGATCTCCATCGAGTTGGGGTTCGCCAACCTGGCCCTGTCCGATGACCTCCAGCTCGGGATCGTGGACGTTCCGGGGCATGAGCGGTTCGTCAAGACGATGCTCGCGGGTATCGGCGGGATCGACCTGGTGGTGCTGGTCATCGGCGCCGACGAGGGGGTGATGCCGCAGACGCGGGAGCACCTCCATATCTGTGAGTTGCTTCAGGTGAAAAGGGGCGTGGTGGCGCTGACGAAGGTCGATCTCGTCGAGCCCGATTGGCTAGAGATGGTGCAGGCCGATCTGAAAGGGTTCCTGGCCGGGACCTTTCTTAAGGGCGCCCCCGTCGTTGCTGTGTCCGCTGTCACCGGGCAAGGGCTCCCGCAGTTGCGAGCGGTGCTGCGCGAGGCGGCCGAGACGATCGAGCCGAAGCGCCATGACGGGATTTTCCGTCTTCCGATCGATCGGGTCTTTACCATCAAAGGGTTCGGTACTGTGGTGACCGGGACCCTGTGGTCCGGGACGGTGCGGGTCGGGGACGAGGTGGTCGTCCTGCCTTTGGAGCTGCGTTCGCGGGTCCGCCGACTGCAGGTCCATAGCCAGACGGTGGAGCAGGCCTGGGCGGGGCAGCGGATTGCTGTCAACCTGCCCGGTCTCGAGGTGGATCAACTCAATCGAGGCGATCTTCTGGCCTTTCCTGGCGCTCTGAAACCCACCATGGCCTTCGACGCATCGTTAGCTCTACTGAAGGACGGTCCCCGTGCCTTGCGGAACCGGGCGAGGGTCCGGTTCCACTTGGGAACGAGCGAGATCCTGGCCCGTGTCGTACTGCTCGATCGTGAGGAATTGAAGCCTGGCGAAGAGACATTCGCTCACTTGCGACTGGAGGGAATGGCCAGCGCTCTGGCCGGCGACCGGTACGTGATCCGAAGCTACTCGCCTGCCCAGACGGTCGGTGGCGGGAGCATCCTCGACCCAAATCCTCCCGTGCGACGGCGGGCCAGGGCGCCGTTGCTCGAACACCTCAAGGTCCTGCAGACCGGCACATCTGGTCAGCAGGTCGAGCGCCTGCTGCTGCAAGCCGGTCCAGTGCCGATCACGCTGGAGGCGCTCAGGGTTTCGGCCAGCCTGGATGAGACCACGCTGCGGCGAGAGATCGCGCGCCTCGTAGAGGACGGCGTGGCTATGGCGATGGGTGCGAAAGGCGATCTCGGATATGTTCACCAGATGAGCTACGATCGCTTGGCGACGGAGGTTCTGTCTCGCCTGGAGGAGTTCCACAGGCAAGAACCCCTCAAGGATGGGCTGCCGAAGGAAGAGCTGCGGTCAAAGCTCCATCAGGTTGGACCGGTCCTGTTCGCTCGTCTCTTGCAGGATCTCGCACAGACGCAGCGAATCGCCATTGACCGGGAGAAGGTGCGGCATTTCCTGCATCGCCCTACCCTCTCAGCAATGGAGCAGGCCGTCAAAGAACGATTGGCCGCGATCTATCAGCAGGCAGGATTTCAGCCGCCGGATTTGGAGCCGGCGCTTACCCAGGCCGGAGCAGACCGCAAGACCGGGATCACGATCTTTCATCGCCTTGCCGATGAAGGGACAGTAATCAAGATCAAAGATAATCTCTATCTTCATCGCGACCATTATAGCCACGCGAAGGAGATGCTCCTTGCCCACTTCACGCTCCATACTGCCATTACGGTCCAGCAGTTTAAGGAGCTC
This sequence comes from Candidatus Methylomirabilis sp., assembly GCF_028716865.1. Lineage (NCBI taxonomy): Bacteria > Methylomirabilota (SeqCode) > Methylomirabilia (SeqCode) > Methylomirabilales (SeqCode) > Methylomirabilaceae (SeqCode) > Methylomirabilis (SeqCode) > Methylomirabilis sp. (SeqCode). The sequence continues at coordinate 4,884 of NZ_JAQUOY010000028.1, forward strand.
CTGGGGGTGAGTCGAAAGTTCGCTATCCCGTTTCTGGAGCATTTCGACAGTGCCAAGCTGACCCGTCGGCACAATGATGAGCGGGTCCTCTACGTGTAGGGGCCGCGAGGGAGGAAGGCGCATGTTTGGATTGGGAATCCAAGAGCTGCTGGTGATTCTGATCATCGTGATGCTCCTCTTCGGTGCCCGCCGGCTCCCTGAGATCGGGAGTGGTCTGGGCAAGGCAATCCGAGGCTTCAAGGAGTCGTTATCGGGGAAGGATGTCATCGATGTGACGCCAAAGAAGGAGAAAGGCGAGGAGAAACGATCCAGTGAAGGGAAGGGTTAACGTTCTTTATGTGAAACCGATCAAACCTTGCCTTAGCTTTCAGCAGGCTTGTTTCAAAGCTGGAACGGCTCTTTGAGAGGTCATGGCCGCGATATTCTGACTTGCTATATCAGTCCCTCCAATTTTTTATCGATCGCCTCCTAAAGTACTTCCGGCGATCCTGCTTTCTTGATCCCATATTGGCTCAACCTGCCGCCACCGGTTGTTGCTCTTTTCGTTCGATCAATTGCTGGATAGCTTCCCGCTTACCATGAGATTTTTGTGGTTGACGTGCGATGTCGCGTTTTAGTACACTGTGCGGCCATGGGTGGTGCGGAAGCGCAGCAGGCCCAAGCGGATAGTTTGGCAGCCACCTCGAGCTAAGAAAATATCTATCGAAATCTATAGCGTCTGTTGCGTCCGGAGGGCCCGGAGGGCCATAACTATTATCGGAGCGATATCGAGTGCGAGGCGGCAGTCTAACCATGTTCGAGAGAGCCGATAGATGAAGGTCGCAGTCCTGAAGGAGATCGAGCCCGGCGAAAAGCGCGTCGCGATTATCCCGGAAACGGTCAAGCGATTGGCCAAGAAGGGGATTGAGGTCGGCGTAGAGTCCGGCGCCGGTGAAGGATCGTGCTTCCGGGATGGGGAGTACGAGGAGGCCGGCGCCACAATAGAGCCTTCGGCGGAAGCGCTGCTTGCTACCACAGATGTGGTCATCAAGATTCAGCGCCCTACCCCTGCGGAAATACTGAAGATTCGGGAGGGTACGACGATCATCAGTTTTCTCTATCCGCTTTTCAACCTTGACCTCGTGAACACCCTTGCCGGCCGCAAGATCACCGCAATTGCGGTGGACAGCATCCCTCGGACCACGCTCGCACAGATGATGGATGTCCTGAGCTCACAGGCGACGATTGCGGGATACTATGCGGTGATCATGGCGGCGTACGCGCTTCCGAAGTTCTTTCCAATGCTGATGACCGCAGCGGGCACGATTGCGCCGGCCAAGGTGCTGATTCTGGGCGCCGGTGTAGCCGGGCTTCAGGCCATCGCCACCGCAAAGCGGCTCGGCGCCTCAGTCGAGGCGTTCGACACGCGAAAGGTGGTGAGGCAGCAGGTAGAAAGTCTTGGGGCGCGGTTCGTTGAGGTGGACATCGCCGAGGATGCGCAGACGGCGACCGGGTATGCGAAGGAGCTTTCTGAGGATTATAAACGGCGACAGACGGAGCTCATACACCGGCATATCGCCAAATCCGACGTCTGCATTACAACAGCGCTCATCCCCGGCCAGCGCGCGCCCATCCTGATCACGGAAGAGATGGTCCAGGCCATGAGATTCGGGTCGGTGATCGTGGACCTCGCAGCGGAGCAGGGGGGTAACTGTGCCCTGACCGAGCCTGGAAATGAAGTAGTGAAGCATGGGGTGACGATCATCGGCCGCTTGAATCTTCCGAGCCGCCTGGCGGTGCATGCGAGCCAGATGTACTCGCGCAACATGGAGAAGCTCCTTCTGCACCTGATGGGCGACGGCGGGTTGAAGATCAATCTCCAGGAGGAGATCACGGCAGGGTGCGTGATCACTATGGGGGGAGAGGCTGTACACCCGAAGGTCAAGGAACTCCTGTCTCGGAAAGGGGAATCCCATGCAAGCTGAACTCCTGTTCGGCTTCTACATCTTCATGCTGGCCGCGTTTCTTGGATTGCAGGTCATCTCAAAGGTGCCGCCGCTGCTGCATACGCCCCTTATGTCCGCCACGAACGCGATCTCGGGCATTTCACTGGTTGGTTCGCTGGTGGCGGCAGGGGCCCATTACAATCCGGTCAGCACGGTTCTGGGATTCATCGCGGTCACGGCAGCCACGATTAATGTGGTCGGCGGCTTCATGATTACGGATCGAATGCTCAAGATGTTCAAGAAAAAGGATGGGAAGAAGCCGTGAGCGCCACGCTGATACAGCTCACCTACTTCGCCGCGTCCGCGCTGTTTATCCTGGGGTTGAAGGCCCTGGGCTCTCCTGAAACGGCCCGACGAGGCAATATCCTTGCCGCGGCGGGAATGTTTCTGGCCATCGTAGGGACGCTTGTTCACCAGGATATCGTCAGTTACGAATGGATTATCGTGGGGATGGTGATCGGATCGGCGATCGGGGCAGTGATGGCGATCTTCATGCCGATGACGGCGATGCCCGAGCGGATTGCGCTCTCCCACGCATTCGGCGGATTGGCTGCTGCGTTTGTCGGGGTGTCCGAATATTACCGCCAGGGCGCAGAGATGGAACTCATCCACACTGTGCCTGTCGGGTTTGAGGTTATCTTCGGGGCCTTGACCTTTACGGGTAGTTTGATGGCCTTCGGGAAGCTGTCCGGATGGGTGACCCAGGTTCCGGTGACATATAAGTTTCAGAATCAATCGAACCTCTCCCTGTTTGGAATCGTGCTGGCGCTGTACATTGCGTGGCTGTTTACTCCAGCCTATCCCGTTTTATTTTACATCATGATGGGGCTGGCCTTCCTGATTGGCGTGCTCATGGTGCTTCCCATCGGCGGGGCGGATATGCCGGTTGTCATCTGCCTGCTGAACTCGTATGCCGGTCTGGCTGCGTCGGCCACAGGATTCGTTCTGTCGAACAACATCTTGATTATTGCCGGCTCGCTTGATGGAGCCTCCGGTTTCATCCTGTCGATGATGATGAGCAAGGCGATGAACCGTTCTTTCTCGAATGTGCTTTTCGGGGCCTTCGGCGCGGTGGCCGAGACGGCCGCCCCTGGGACGACGACTGCCGTCGGGAGTGTCAATGAGGGGACGGTTGATGATGCGGCGACCGTCCTGCGAAACGCGCAACGGGTCATCGTCGTTCCGGGCTACGGAATGGCGGTATCCCAGGCCCAACATGCCCTGCGAGAGTTGGCCGACCTGCTGGACTCGGACGGCACCACAGTGAAATACGCGATCCATCCGGTGGCGGGCCGTATGCCTGGCCACATGAATGTTCTGTTGGCCGAGGCCAACGTGCCGTATGACCAGATCTTCGACCTTGAGGATATCAATGACGAGTTTTCCAAGACGGACGCGGTGATTGTCATTGGCGCGAACGATGTCGTCAATCCTGCCGCGAAAACGAACTCGTCGAGCCCAATCTACGGGATGCCGGTTCTGAATGTGGAGGAGGCGCGCACGGTCATCGTGCTCAAGCGCAGCATGAGCGCCGGCTTTGCAGGCATCGACAATGAGCTCTTCGCACTGCCGAATACCATGATGGTGTTCGGCGACGCGAAGCAGACAGTCACAAAGATGGTACAGGCGCTGAAGAATTAGGCAGTGAGCCGCGGTAATTTCGGGCGTCCAGGGCCGAAACGATCTATCTAGCCTCCGGAAAAACTGTCTGCGCCTTCCACCATTCATCCCTTCTGATCGCCGCATCGGTCGACATCGCCATCATATTGCCTGGTCCGTGAAGGGTGACGGGGAAACTCGGGATGGATATCCTGATCGCGGGAGTCAGTGCGCGCGGCCTGGTGGAGTCGGCGATTCGGAGCGGACTGCATCATCGAATCGTTGCGGTCGACTACTTCGGGGATTTCGATCTGGGACTGCTCTGTACGCATCGCTCGATTAAGAACGATCTGAACCTCTCGTATGAGGCCCACCACCTGATCACCGCATCTTCATGCTTGGCGTGGGGCGCCCTTGCCTATGTCGCGAACCTGGAAAACTATCCATCAGTGGTTGAGGTGATGGCCGGCGGGAAGCCGATCCTGGGCAACAGCCCTGCTGTCCTGTCGTCGGTGAGAGATCCTGCCGGATTCTTCGGGTTTCTTACGCGAGCCGCCATTCCTGCGCCAAAGATCGCCTTTGACCCCAGCCGCCTCAACTTCGATTCTGATACCCTGTGGCTACGCAAGCCGCTACAAAGTGGGGGCGGCCATGGGATCGCTCTTCACTTGCCAGGGGATCACCTTGAGGATGGTTTTTTTCTTCAGGAGTACCTGGACGGCCTGCCGTGTGGCGCGGTGTTCGCTGCGGATGGTTGGGATGCGTGTCTGCTGGGTATCTCCGAGCAGCTTATTGGTCGGACAGAGTTCGGGGCGGACGGTTTTCGCTACTGCGGGAGCATCCTCGGATCCCTGGGGACCGGGCAGACTGAATGGGGCGACCTTGTTGATCGCGTAAGACAGGTCGTTCGCGCCATTACGCGAGAGTTCCATCTTGTGGGCGTCAACGGGATCGATTTCATCCTGAAGGGTAAGACCGTCTATCCGCTTGAGATCAATCCGCGCTATACTGCCTCAATGGAGCTGGTTGAGCAAGCCTATGGCCTGAACATCTTTACGATACATCTCGACGCCTGCCAGGGGAGACTTCCTGACTTTGACCTCCTCGCTTGCCCAGACGCGGGCTGCTTCGGCAAGGCTATTCTATTTGCTTCTCAGGCTCTGATCTTCCATGACCCTCGGTGGTGGTTCGATCAGGGTGCTCGAGATCTACCATATGCGGGGGAACAGATCATGCGGGGTAAGCCGGTCTGTACGGTCTTCTCACGCGGACAAAGCCGATCGGAGTGCCTCGATCGACTCACACGCGCCGCCGTCGAGATTGAGTGGACATGCCTGCACGCGACAACGCCGGGGCGGCAATGAGCATGACCCGCGGCATACGCCTTTTCGCATCATCGGCCACGCGCCGCCTCCTCGGTCAGGACGGCCCGTTTCATGTGGATGGCGGGGAGATGTGGATTGAGAGCCTTTCCTGCCGGGAGATTGTGAAGCCGCTCGGTACGCCGCTCCTGGTCTATTCATCAGCGCGCCTGCGCGACAACATCGTAGAGGTTGCAGCAGCAGCCGATGCGTCCTCCTGGCCGATCCGTATCCACTTTGCCCTGAAGGCCTCCTATCTGGTTGGTGTGGTTGCGCTCCTTCAGGAGGCGGGGTTGAATGTCGAGGTGATGTCTGAATATGAGTACCTGCTGGCCAGACGGATCGGCTTTTCCCCGACACAGGTTGTTGTGAACGGTCCGGCGAAACGACCGGAATTCTTGGAGCGAGCTGTGATCGATGGGGTATCGCTCATCAACGTCGAGTCGCCGGCAGAGATCGCATTTCTCCAGAACTTGGGCCAAAGGCTTGGGAGGACGATCGAGGTGGGCATCAGGATCAACCCACTCCTGTCGCGGCGCCTCCGGGGCTCATTCGCACCCCCTGGATCAAAGTTCGGCTTTGACGTACCCAGTGGCGAGGCGGCAGGCGCGGTGAGAAAGATTATCTCGTCGAGGTCCCTCTCCCTTCGGGCGGTGCATTGCCACAGCTATACCAGACAATACAGCCCTGATGCGCATCGGGCTCATGTTGCCGCAGTGGTAAAGTTTCTCCGGCGAGTGGAAACCGATCTTGGGATCCGGATCCCCGTCCTCGACTTTGGGGGTGGATTCGGCAGTCGCTATCTCATGGAGGCGCAGGGGCAGACGTTCCGACAGTTTCTTCGTGAGATGTTGGATCCGCTTATTGGCCTGTCGGGCGACCGACAGGTGATCATTGAGCCCGGACGGTTTCTGGTGAACGACGCCGCCGTGTGCCTGGCGAGTATCCTGACATGCAAGCGAACAGCCCATAGACGCTGGGCCCTGATAGATGCGGGTCGGAATATCTTGCCGCCCCGCGAAAATGCCGAATATGTCGTCGTGCCTTGTCGAGTATCGCCGGGGCGAACCCTGTATCACGTCGGTGATTTCCTGTGTGTCCCGTCGGAGCCTGTTCCGCTCTCGCTTGTCAGCAGGGCGATCACGCCAGGCGATCTGCTCGCCGTGTTCAATGCCGGGGCCTACACCTTTTCCATGGCCCAGAACTTCGGAGAACCGATCCCGAATGCGATCCTGGTCGACAAGGGTGAGTGGACATGGCTGTTTAAGAAGCGGTCCGTTGAAGAGCAGTTCAAGGGATGACGCCGCAAGCTCGTCTGACGCGTGGGGAAGCGCGCACGCAGGGGGAGTGGGAGGAGGAATGACGCTGATAAGCAGAGCAAAGTCCGGGTCGTATTCGGTCATCATCGCTGCGGCAGGGCTTGTCGCCCTCGGCGCCCTTATACGACAGTCTCCGGTTGCGTGGGGAGCCGATCCCGACTCGCCGCTGCCGGGTAGAGTTGAAGAAGCGGTTCGTCTGGAACCGGTTGTGGTCTCCGCCAGCCGGGTCGAGCAGCGGTTACGGGACGTTCCGGCCAATGTCACGGTCATCACGCGGGAAGATATCGAGCAATCGCCGGCCAGGACCGTCGACGATCTGCTGCGACAGGTCCCGGGGTTCAGTCTGTTCAGGCGGAGCAGCAGCCTGGTCACTCATCCGACGACTCAGGGGGTCTCCCTTCGCGGGATTGGGCCCAGCGGGGTGAGTCGAACGCTGGTGCTGTTGGATGGGGTCCCGCTTAACGATCCGTTTGGCGGTTGGGTGTACTGGAGCAAGGTGCCACTGGAAAGTGTCGAGCGTATCGAGGTGACGCGTGGCGGCGGCTCCGGCGTCTACGGCAACTACGCGATGGGTGGCGTCATCAACATTATTACCAGGCGGCCGGAGGCGCGGGTCGCGCAAGCCAAGCTCGACCTCGGAACCCGTGATACGGTGGATGCCGACCTACTGGTCAGCCACGTCACAGGCCCATGGGGCGTCTCCCTTGAGGGTAACTTCTTTCGAACTGACGGCTACAAGATCGTTCGCAAGGATCAGCGGGGGGCCATAGATATCGATGCCGACTCCAGCCACAAGACCTTTAACGGCCGGGTGGAATACGCCCCTTCCCTAGCCTCCTCAGTTTTCCTCGCCGGCAGCTTTTTTCATGAGGATCGCGGCAACGGGACCCCGCTTCAGAACAACTCGACAGAGACAGGTTTTGTGGCGACCGGAGGCCGGCTGAAAACGGCCGACGGAAGCGACTGGCAGCTCACGCTCTTCTCTCACCTGCAGACATTTGACAGCACCTTCAGCTCTGCGGCTCCAGATCGGAACTCGGAAATCCCGTCGCTCAATCAGTTCGACGTTCCCTCAACGGATGCGGGGGCAAACCTGCAGTGGTCGAAGCGGATCTTTCAGTTCCATCTGCTGACGGCTGGGACAGATCTGCGATGGATCGATGGAGAAACCAACGAAGACTTCACCTTCAGTCAGACGCTAGGCGATTTCACTCGGCGACGGAAGGCCGGTGGAGAACAATTCTTGGCGGGCGCCTACCTTCAGGACATTTTCACTCCCGCGCCAGGATGGCAGGTGACGATTGCCGGTCGGTTCGACTCCTGGCAGAGCTTCAATGCCTCCCGCGTTGAGAGGAATAAACAAACCGGAGCGATTACTCGGAATAATCAATTCTCAGATCGGGATGAATTCGCCTTCAGCCCCAAGGTGGCCCTCCTCTATCATGCGACCGATCAACTCTCGTTGCGAAGCTCCTTTTACAAGGGGTTTCGGGCGCCGACCATCAATGAGCAGTTTCGGCCATTCAGGGTCCGAAACGACATTACCGAAGCCAACGAGAATTTGGACCCGGAGCGACTGATCGGAGGAGAGGTCGGATTTGACTATGCCATTGTGAGCAACCTTCTCGGTCGATTCACGGCCTTTTGGAATGAGGTGAAGGACCCGATCGTGAACGTCACCAAGGGGACTGGTCCGGGGACCGTTGCTCCCTGCGGTTTCGTTCCGGCTGGAGGCGTCTGCCGCCAGCGGCAAAACCTGGACCGGACGCGGATCAGGGGCATCGAGGCCGAACTGGAATATCGTCCGTTTTTACGCTGGGCCGTCTCAGGCAGTTATCTGTACAACCATACTGACGTCTTGAGCGCCCCGAACCAGCCGGAGTTGGAGGGGAAACGGATCGCCCAGGTGCCGAGGCATCAGTTTACCTTGAAGCTGGGCTACACCAACCCGACCCTCATCAACGTGTCCGTCCAGGGACGGTTTGTCGGGGATCAATTCGAGGACGACCTCAACACACTGAAGCTCGGCGACTACTTCGTGGTGGACCTCATGCTGTGGCGACCGATCCCTGTCCCCAAGTTCTCCGCAGGAGAAATCTTCTTTGCGGTGGAGAACCTCTTCGACAGGACGTACGAGGCCGGTAAGACGGCTGATGGCATCGTGACTACAGGCATGCCGCTCTTGGTGCATGGCGGCCTCAAGGTACGGTTCTGACGTAAGGGTGTGACCACCTATGCCATGGCATCGGCTGCGTGCGGCGGCGGTGTTCGCGATATGGCTCGTTCTCAGCTCTACTGAGGCGCACGCTCAGGGTGCTGGGGCAGAGCTGGAGATTGTCCCGCTTCCGGAGATCCTGGTGACCGCTCCAGCCCGCCTTCCGGAGGTCCCGCTCTCGCTCGCCGAAGTCCCAGCCAGCGTCCAGATCATCACGGCCGACGAGATCAAGCGCTCGGGCGCCCTGAGCCTGCAGGGTGTCATGCAGCAGCTTCCTGGGGTCCATCTGAACGACCAACAGGGCAACGCCTATCAACTCGATCTCTCCTTCCGAGGCTTCTCGAGTACCTCGGTGACTGGCGTCCCTCAAGGAATCAGTGTATTCGTAGATGGAGTCCGGGTCAACGAGCCGGCTGTCGAAGAGATCAACTTCGACCTCATCCCGCTCGATGACGTCGAGCGGATCGAGTTGATCCGCGGACCAACGGCCGTCTTCGGACGCAACGCCCTGGCCGGCTCGCTCAATATCATTACGAAGCGGGGTACCGCCGAGCAAGAGATGGTCGTTGAAGGTTCAGGCGGCAGCTTTGGCCGCGCCAAAGGGCGAGGGGTTATGAGTGGAAGCGGCGGACCGATCGATTACTACTTTTCCGGGAGTTACTCGCATGAGGATGGCTGGCGCGATCAATCAGTCTCTCGTCTGTCTCAGTTTTTCGGCAAGCTGGGGTATCGAGAGGGCGGAACTGATGCAACCCTCTCCTATCAGTATCACAACAACAGGATCGAGCAGGCCGGTTCGCTGCCGCTCAGCCGGCTACAAGTCGATCGTCAGGAGAATTTCACCGTCGGCGACTTCTTCCGGCCTGAGCTCCACCAGGTAGCCCTCAATGTCAACCAGACCATTGGAGCTGGCTTTTCCATAGCTCTCAATGGGTTTGTGAGAAGCCTGGAGGCTGAACAGTTCAATGTGAGCCTGATCAGTGAGAGCACCCGTCTCTTCAACGATACCCTTTCCGGCGGCGGTACGCTCCAGCTTGCGCACGAAGGCCGGTTCTGGGGGCGAAAGAATGTCCTGACTCTTGGGGCGGAGTATGCGCGCCACGATGTAGACATCCGGGTCTTCGAGGAGGCGAATGTGCGGACCCTCCGTTCTGCCCTTTCAGATACGCAGGATACTGTGGGCGCCTATTTCCAGGATACGGCCGAACTGGGCCGCGGCCTTTTGCTGTCCGGCGACAATCTGTTCTTGACCGGAGCGCTCCGAGCCGACTATATCCGGCACTCCGTCACCGACTCCAGTCCTGAAGAACCGGGCAAAGCCTCAGGCAGAGCCTCGTACAGTCGTGTGACTCCCAGGGTTGGCCTCAACTACAATCTCTCAGATCACTACGGGATCTATTTCTCATACTCACAAGGGTTTCGAGCCCCGGCCTTTCTGGAGTTGACCTGTGCCAATCCGGACTCTCCGTGCATCGGACTGCAGGCCGGCGTAGCCCCGGATACCGGCTTCTTTAAGCTCAGTCCCGTCAGGGCCAACAACTATGAAGTGGGTTTCCGTGCGCGCCCTACGCCATGGCTGGAGGGGAGTCTTGCTCTCTATCGCACCGACATAAGGGATGATATCTTTTCGGTATCCGACCCGACTGCGCTCACGGTCTTTTTCCAGAACGTGGGTAACACACGACGGGAGGGGATCGAGGTCGGTCTTCATGGACTCTATCACGAATGGCTGGAGGGGTACGTGAATTACGCCTACACCCGTGCGACCTTTCGGGATGACGTCGAGCTGGCCTCGCCCAGGACACCTGGCAGCACCCAGCAGGTACAAGATGGGAATTCGCTTCCACTTACGCCAAACCATCGAGTGAATGCCGGCCTCCGGTATCATCTGTACAAATGGCTCACGATCTCCCTCAACCTGACCTACGTTGGCGATCAGTTCTTCCGCGGCGACGAGGCGAATACGCAGCCGAAGCTCGACGACTATATTGTCTTGAACGCCGGCCTCGATCTCCACTGGCGGCGCTTCGCCGGTTTCGTAAAGATCAACAATCTGAACAATAACAAGTACGAGACATTCGGGACCTTCGCCCCGAACGCCAAACTCCCGGGATTACCGATTGAGCCATTCCTGACGCCCGCACCGCCGATCAACGTCTTGGTCGGCGCCAGTTACCGATTCTAAGATCACAGAGGCATATGTAAGAAAAAACTCTTCGCTCGCGCCGTAACGATCCGCTATAATTATTTTATGGCACCAAAGGATAGCTTCACGCTTGGACGTCAAGGAGGTCATACCGCAGTCGGCCGGGCCCCCGATGCGGTCCACCCTGCCATGGCGTTGCTGGTTGAATCGCGGACCGGACCGCTTCCGTTAGGCCGATTTCTCCTCAGCTCCACCGGGTTCCACCTGATCCTGGCTTGGGCTGTCATCAGTTTTGGGCTTCCCGTGACCCCATCAGTTCCGCGGCCCCTTGTTGTCACCATCATTGGAAGTGAGAATTCCGAATCATCCGCTCCGTCGGGACCTCTTGTCCACACCCGCACGAAGCAACCAGCTGGGGCTGCTGGTCCAAAGCAGGCCTCTCAGCCTCATATCGTCTCCTCCCAACCATCGGAGGTCGCCAGGCCGTTATCGACGGCTGAGGCGCCTGTGACGCTGGATGAGCGAATCGGCGGACCGAAGGCTGTCGGCATATCCAATAGTGGATCACATGCGGTGGGTGCTGGCACGCCGGGCGCCTTTGCGGCAGGCAGCCTATCGCCGGGGCCGGTCCTGCTTAGTTCTGACGGGGATGGTGCAATCGGCTCCGGCTCAGCAAGGCGGGGTGGAGCGGGCCGACTCGACGCAGCATTGGCCGCGCCGCTTACCCCATCAGTGACTATTGGTTCTCCCCAGGGCAAGGCAGGCGGAGGAGTTGGCTGGGCAGGTAACGGGGGCGCTGGAGGGGGATTCGCGGCCCCGAACTACGGAATCAATCCGCTTCCCAAGTACCCTCTTTTAGCACGGGAAAAAGGTTATGAAGGAACGGTCTACCTGCGAGTCTTGGTTCAGGTGAATGGTCGTGTGGGGCAACTTGCTGTCGATCGAACCTCCGGCTATGAGATTCTTGACCGGGCGGCGGTGGATTCGGTCAAGGAGTGGGCATTTTTTCCTGCCAAGAAAGGTGGGAGGTTGGTAGAAAGTTGGGTGTTGCTTCCGGTGAAGTTCGCGCTCAACTGATATGGGGTAGGGTGTGACGGCTATCTTACACAGTTCGAGGTCTCTTTTCACATTCTTGTCTTTTTTCCTTGCCCTCTTTCTCTTCATCTCCTTCGCTCATCATGCAGGCGGAGCCGAGCCGGCGAGCAAGTATTTCTATGATAAGAAGGGGCAGGTGATTCGGGAGGAGGTCGATAGCGCTGGCTCCGGGCGGATCGATACCTGGATCACCTACCAGGATGGACGTCCGATCCTCCAGGCAGTAGACACGAATAAGGACGGTAAACCCGATACCTGGTACCACCTGTCTGCAGATCGTCAGGTGGAGAGGACGGAAAAAGACAGCAACGGCGGCGGGAAGCCCGATGTCTGGATTACGTACCATCAGGGAGTCCCGATCAAGGCAGAGCAGGATCTGGATGCCGATGGCCGGGCCGATCGATTCATCTTCTACGAGAAAGGGAAGGCAGTCCGGACCGAGGAATCGTTGAACCGCGATGGAAAGATCACCCTCTGGTCGTATTATGATGCTGCCGGCGTGCTTATCCGGGATGAGGAGGACGCAAAGGGAATCGGTCGGCCGACGCGCTTTTCCTATTATCAAGAGGGGAAACTCTTGCGGCGTGAGGAGGACACGAACGGATCGGGGCGGATCGACCGCTGGTCGTATTACGACAAGAACGAGCGCCTGATCCGGCGCGAGGCTGCCCGAAAGGGATCCGGGCGCCCTGACGTCTGGGCCTACTATGAGAACGGACAGATTATCAGGCAAGAGGAGGATACTCTTGGTCAAGGTCGGCCGAATATCGCCTACTTCTTCCAGGCGGGCATCCTTTCCCGTCGAGAAGAGGACACGCAGGGAACTGGTCAACCGGATCTGATCGACTGGTACGAGAACGGTAAGCCGGTCAAACGACAGCAGGATACCAGGCGGCAGGGGAAGAAGGATGTCGTGACCTACTTTCGGCAGGGAGATATGGAGCGGCAGGAGGTTGATACCAAATATGAGGGGCGGTATGACCTGGTTCGCTTCTTTGAGCATGGCCGCCTTATCAGAGAAGAGTACGACACGAATGGGGATGGCCGACCGGATGTCTGGGTTTCGTATAATGAGATAGGCGAAAAGGTATTTCAGGAAGAGGACACTGATTACAATGGCAAGGTTCGTGCCCGGTTTCGCTTTGCAGGAGGGAAGGTTGTGAGCAAGGAGTTGGTAAGCGAAGCGCGAGCAGACAGCCCGCCGCGCCTTCTGATGCCCAAGATTCCGTAATGTTCAGCCTCTCAAAACGGCGTATATTCGAGAGAAAAATTGCTTGACAGATTGGTGTGAGTGAGATATAAAAACCCACCGCATCAAACAGCGTCTCTGAAAAGGTTGGCTCTCCTGGGCGCGAGGGACGTGCGCCGTTTTTCCTGGATGCAATCGAGTTGGTGCTGATCGCGTTCAAGAGCATGAAGGTTTTCACCCTCTTTGTGAAAAACACGAAAACGGTCAGAGTTGCTCCCTCCTGTGGCTGGCGCGGGCTGGTCTTTCTTGCTCTCGCCGTCGCTATTTTCATTCCTCTCATGGCCTCTCAAGCTCGCGCTCTGGAGCCCGCCTTTGGTCAAGCCGCCGAGGAGGCCGCCGCCAAGCTCGCCGACGCCTTTCCAGTCGTTAAGGGATCAGTGACCGGAGTCGAGAGGGACCGGGTCCTGATCGACCTGGGTGCTAAGCAGGTGTACCAGGGGATGGAACTACAGGTCTACCGGGAGGGAGATGAGGTCAAGCACCCGGTGACCGGCGAAGTTCTGGGGAGGCGGGATAAAAAGCTTGGTCTCCTCAGAGTTGTTGAGGTAAAAGAGAAATTCTCGGAGGCCGCCATTGTCTCCAGAGAAGAAGGATCTATCATTAGGGCCAAGGATTTGGTCCGGGTCAGTTCGGACCGTCTTTTGGTTGCCCTTCCACTCATCGATGCCGGCGGGGTCAAGGAAGCGAATGTCCATTCGGTCACGAAAGATCTGGCCATTGCGCTCGCCAAGACCGGTCACTTTATCGTGATCGAGGATCCTCTCCTCAGAGCAGCGCTGGCGGGGGAGCATCCCTCGCGGGTGGAATCATTCGGCGATCCCTCCACCCTGAAACTGTTGGCGGAGAAGGCGCACGTTCAGCTCCTCGTTCTGGGTAAACTCAGCCCTGGTCACCAGGGACTATTCCTAAATCTGCAGGTCATGTCGGTCTTTACCGGAGCGCCATTGACTGTTGCGAGTGTCGAGGTCACGGAACGTGGGCCGATGGTCATGGCCGCTCCCTCGCGCCCGTCAGGGTCAACCCTCAGACCTCTATCAGAGCAGGCCCTCACAGCAACATCACGACCCTCTTCCATCCATTCGGAGCGTCAAAGCTCCGAGCCTTTGAGAGCTGCCGAGCAACCGAAAGGTTCCCGTTCAGAGATAGCCTCTTCCCACAAGGGTGTGGTTGCCGAAGAGGCGCTGCGAAAGCCAGGGGCCGCATCGTCGCTCGCTGTGGCTGAGGATGGACCGGCGCGTTCCGATCATAATAAGGGTTTGCAGGAGTCTGTCGTATTCGAACTGCCCGATCCGCTTCTCGCGCTGGCGGCAGGAGATCTGGATGGGGATCAGCGGCCCGAGATCGTCGGGATAACCGCCTCTGAGGTGATTGTCTATCGGTGGCAGAATCAACGACTGGCGCCGATTGCCAGGGTAAGCAGTCCCCGGTCTATTCGCCACCTGCACATTGACGTCGGAGATATTAACGGCCGTGGCCATGCTCAGATCGTCGTCACGGCTCTGTCCGGGGCTCGGAATGATCTTCACTCGTTTATCCTGGAACTTCAAGGGGGTCAACTCGTTCGGATCGCCGATCATCTGGGCTATTTCCTTCGCGTGGTCATGGGCCCCGGCATCGAGACACCTATCCTGGTCGGTCAGCGGATGGGGGAACTGACCGCTTTTGAAGGGCCGATCATCCGGCTGTCTTGGAATGGCGAGCGGTATGTCGAAGGACAGCCGCTCACCCTCCCGGCCCAGGTGAAGAATCTCTACGAATTCGCGCCGATCAGTGCTACCGGCGATCAGATATCAGAGGTTGCTGTCATCAGTGAGCAGCGGGTCAAGGCATATGGGAGCGAGGGTAAGCCATCCTGGGAAAGTAAAGATGACCTGGGCGAGGTTGATCACCTCGCCTTTTCCCACATCCCTACGTACCGAGCTCTTCAGGCTAAGTACGGGCTCAAATCGGGGATCCCGATTACTCCGGAAGAGTATGCTGCGTTGCAGGTCCTACCGCGCCGGGTTCTTGTTGAGGCCTCGCCCCTATGGGGTAACGCCAGGACAGAGCTTCTGACCTTTGTCAATCCAAAAAAGATCGGGCTATTCCGGAGTGAGTCATCTCTGCCTAGCCAGGTTGTGACGTTTGACCGTCAAGAGGGAATCTTTGCGCGGGGGTGGGAGACCACTCTTGAGGGGAGGGTGCGTGACGTTGCCTTGGCCGATCTGAACGGTGCCGGCAGGAAGGATCTGATTGTGCTGTCGGCTGTCAAGGAAAAGGGTCTGGCCGCATATCTGCAGGACGGGTCGCGTGGTATCATCAGCGTGTTTTCCTCCATCCGGTGAGGTGTTGTATTATAGGAGGTTGAGCGATCTGTCTAATCGTAAAAAGTGGGTCAAGGAAAGGAGGGGTGAAAAAGTCGCTTTACATCGTTGCTCTCATGAGTGTATGGAACGCATTGCCTGAAAGACGGCATAAGTGAAGTAGGGGCAATAGGGGTATTTGAGAGAAGTACGATACAATTTTTCGGAAGAGAGTTCTTGGGAAGCAACAGGACCGCATCAAGAGGGAGGCATTCAATGAGCGTGAAACGATGTACGTCACTGATCGGGGGTCTGCTGATCCTGGTTGGGAGCCTTGTAGTGACGGCGCCCATGGTTTCCGCCAACGATGAGATATTGAAGCTGCAGAAAGACGACGGCCAATGGGCGATACAGGGTAAGAACTATGCGGCGACCCGCTACAGCAACCTGAACCAGATTACGCCCGATAACGTGAAAAACCTGAAAGTCGCCTGGTCGTTCTCACTGGGGACATTAAACGGCCAAGAGGGAGGCCCGCTGGTTATCGGCGACACGATGTATGTCCACAGCTCCTATTCCTCAGGCAATTCGCACAACATCTATGCGCTCGACCTGTCAAAAGAAGGGGCGCCGATCAAGTGGAAGTATGCGGCGAAGCATGATCCAAAGGCGGTTCCCGTCGCCTGTTGTGACCTCGTTCATCGAGGCCTTAATTATGCGAACGGCAAGATCCTGTACCAGACGCTTGATGGAATCGTGATTGCCCTCGATGCCAAGACCGGCAAGGAACTCTGGAAGACCAGAAATGCCGATCCATCCAAGGGTGAGACCAATACCGGCGTCGGAATGGTGATTCATGATAAATTCATCGTCGGCGTTGCCGGAGGCGAATTTGGAGTTCGCGGCTGGGTGGCGGCCTATGATGTCAACACCGGTAAGCAGATCTGGAAGGCCCGCAGTGCCGGGCCCGATGAAGATCTCATGCTTGAGAAGGACTTCAACGCCGCCAACCCGCATTACGGACGATTCGGCGAGGGGACCAAAAGCTGGCCCGGCGAGCAGTGGAAAACGGGCGGCGGCACGACTTGGGGTTACTGGTCGTACGATTCTGATCTGAATCTGTTGTACTACAGCACCGGCAACCCCGGGACCTGGAACCCTGCCCCCCGGAAGGGCGGCGATAACAAGTGGTCGATGACCATCTGGGCCCGTAATCCTGACACAGGAAAGGCCAAGTGGGCCTATCAGATGACCCCGTGGGATAACTGGGACTACGATGGGATCAATGAGTCCGTCCTGACCGATCAGACGATCGGTGGTAAAAAACTCAAGGTTCTCACTCACTTCGACAGGAACGGCTTTGTCTACACCCTGGACCGCACCAACGGCACACTGCTCAAGGCCGACGCATTCGTCTATGTCAACTGGGCGAAGGGGGTCGACCTGAAGACAGGGCGGCCGATCGTGAACGAAGAGAAGTTAACCAAGCAGGGTGCAGACACCAAGAATATTTGCCCATGCGCGATGGGCGGGAAGAACCAGGTACCTGTTGCCTACTCCCCGAATACGAACCTTTTCTACGCTGCCGTCAACAACATGTGCATGAACTACGAGGGCGTGCTGGTTCAGTACACGGCGGGGGCTCCGTACGTGGGTGCCAACGTCCTGATGTTCAATGGGCACGAGGGTAAAGACAACTGGTGGGGTGATGTTATCGCCTGGGATGTTGCCAAGGGCAAAAGGGTGTGGGAAATCAAAGAGCAGCAACCCCCATGGAGCGGGCCGGTCGCGACCGCGTCCAATGTAGTCTTCTACGGCACAATGGACGGCTGGTTCAAGGCGGTCGATGCCACCAGTGGGAAGCTCCTATGGAAGCACAAGGTCGGTTCCGGGATCATCGGCAATCCGATCACCTACAAGGGGCCTGACGGCAAGCAGTATGTTGCCGTCTACTCCGGAGTCGGCGGATGGTTCGGTGCTACCGTATCGCTCGACCTTCCACCCGATGATCCGACCGCGGCGTTAGGTGGGGTGAATGCTGCCTACCTGTCCAAGCTGCCGATGGCCACGAGCAAGGGCGGAACGCTGTACGTCTTCGGCCTCTAAGCAAGTATGCCTGATGCCGGCGCCGAAGGATTGTACCTTCGGCGCCGGTTTTTTATGCTACAATACAGTTAGTCAACGATGAGTTCGTAAGGTAAGACCGGTGGATAGACTGAACCGAAGGCTGAAGGAAGGATTACCTAACGGCCTTCAGTCGTCAGCCTAAGCCCCTATTTCTAAGGAAGTATGATGAGTCGACGGTTTGCGATTGCCGGCGGATTCGTGATTGCAATGATCCTCTCTCCCTTTGCCTGGTCGGCTTGGGGGGGCCACATTACCCAACTCCGGGCCTGCGGTGATCCGGATAACATGCCCTTTTCGAATAAGCAATCGGAAGGGTTTGAGAACAAGATTGCCGAGGTCATCGCCAAGGAATTGAAGGTAGATCTCACCTATTTCTGGTGGCCGCATCAGCGGGGGTTAGTTCGGAGAGCGTTACGGCCAGAACTTTGTGATGTTATGATCTCGATCCCCCAAGGTTGGGATCAGGTTCTCTGGACCAAGCCCTACTATCGCTCAGCGTATGTCATCATCTACCCCAAAGATCGGGGATTTCAGATCAGATCACTCGATGATCCGATCCTGAAGCGTCTGAAGATTGGGGTCTATATCAATACCCCACCGGCGGAGGCATTGGCCAATAGGGACATCAGGACAAACGTTGTGGGCTACAGCCTCTTATATGGCTCGCAGAATGAGCGTTCAGAGAAGATCCTGCAGGACCTCATGACCGGCGAGATCGATGTCGTGATAGATTGGGGGCCAATGGCTGGCTATTTTGTCAAACGGATGAACGGAACGTCACCTATCGAGGTGGTCCCCCTTCAGGGTGGGGAACCGGGGATCCCCTTCACCTTCGAGTTTTCTATGGGAGTGAAGGAAGGCAATACGGCACTGAAAGTTGAACTGGAGCAGGCGATTAATAGACGGCATGCCGAAATTAGGAAAATCCTGGAGGATTATGGCGTGCCCCTCCTACCACTCCTGGCGCGCGAGCAGTTTCCAAAGGTGGAAGAGAAGCCGGGGGAGGTCTTTTACCGTCGTTTCGATCGGGACGATCCCCTCACCTCTTACTAACACTGGGTGAAAGGGGCCTAACCTCACCTGAAAAGAACGGGGAACAATAACCATGAGACAGAAAAAGTGGCTTCTCACTACGTCAGTCCTGGCCCTTGTGATGTTGGGATGCGCTCAGAGTATTACGGCTCAGAGCCAGCAGGAGCCTGCAAAGACTGAAGCGCCCGGTCAACAGCCGAAAGCATCAGAGGCCCCCGCACCTGCGGATCAGCAGAAGCCAAAAAAGCTTAATCCATTCACCGGAAATCCGGATGCAATTAAAGAGGGGCGCCAATTGTATCTGCAGGCCGGCTGTCCGGGCTGCCATGGCTCAGGCGGTGGCGGCGCGATGGCCGGGGCCACACCGTTCATACGTGATGCCTGGAAGTTTGGCGGTGATGATGAGACTTACTTCAAGGTGATTAAGGGGACCTATCCGGGACAGACCATGCCGGCGGTTTTTGGGGCAAACCTCACAGATGAGCAGGTCTGGAAGATTATCGCCTGGATCCGATCCATCTATAAAGGAGATCCGGATAGGATCGTTTGGTAGGAAAAGAGAAGACGGGGCCGGGTGCTGTGCTGATCACTCGATGACACTTTTGATCGTCTGCCTTTCGGTGATATTCTTTAGTTCAGCAGCCAAGCGTCTCGCAATGGTCAGACGGGCGGTTGTAGTGTTGGCGCTTGTGCTCTCGGCTGTACCCCTTCTTATCTCGCCGGCCTTTGCTCAGGACGATGTTGGTCTTCCGATTCATCCCAAGACGATTCCTTCTACTATCGTTCGTCGGGCCGGAGAAGGGGAAGGGACGCGGTGGGTTCAGGTCAGCTTCACGATCAACGCACCGTACAAGCAAGTCGTGAAATTCTATCAGGAGAAGGTGGATCGGAATGCACAAATCTCTCAGATCGACTCTGGAAAGCTCCTGAACACCCTTATCCTGTTCAGCAGGGACCCCAAAGATCAATTCAACATTAATATCAGCAGTGAGCGGGGAAAAAAGGTCACTGAGGTTGAGCTATCGCGGAATGTGGTTGGTCCGTAGATGCTTCGCGCAGCAACTCTTCGTTTTATCGTCATTGCATAGGCGGAATTCGTGAAGAATGTGTCAGGATTTGATTCTCTGAGGATGGAGAACGTCTAAAAAAGTTCTTGACATCGCGATGCATTGTATTTATTCTACACCTGTCTTCGTAGCACGCTTTTGTTGTGAAAGGTAGAGAACCGCGAAAGCTGCTGGATGAGGCTTTCGCGGTTTTTGTTTATCGGGGCATGGCCTCGAGAGTTCAAATGGAAGGGGGGTGAGAGTTTGATGCGAGTTACGGGTACTGTAAAGTGGTTCAACGATGCGAAGGGTTACGGCTTTATTGCACGGGAAGACGGCGATGATGTGTTCGTGCACTATTCCGCGATTTCCGGATCCGGCTTCCGGTCGCTCAATGAAGGGCAGGCTGTGGAGTTCGACGTCGTAGATGGGCCAAAGGGTAAGCAGGCTGCTAACGTTACCAGAGCAGCATAGTTCGCTTACGTCCGGTCTGAACCATTACGGCCTTCCGGAGATCCCTCCGGGAGGCCGTTCTCTTTCCGGGTAACGCGATTTCCACCTCACCCTAGAAGTTCTCTTCCCGCTGATGGCGAAAACGGCCCATATGTAGAGGGCCTCGCCAACCGTCCTCGGCTCAGCGCTTTATGGTGGCAAGGCTCGCCTGGCGAGCGGAGCGAATCAGCAGCCAGGCGCAGAGGATCAGCTTGAGCATATCGAGGGCGGTGTAGATCAGGTGAAGTTTCCGGAAGCGTATCAGCTCAGGGGACACCATGGTCCTGGGAACAAAGTCCAGACTTCGGCCGAGCGGCAGCAGCAGTTGATTGAGCAGTAGCAACACAATGACGATGACGAAGACCATTGCGGCAATAGTGATCACTGTGCGGTCCAGGGGTCTCAGCCCGAAGGCGGTCGCGACGATGGCTGCGCCGAGCGCAAGTTGAGTAAGCCCCCAAGCGCTGAAAAAAAGCCGATTTAATTCTGCGACGAGATAGCGCAGGACACTGCGGGCCTCATCGTGCGCAAGGGGCGTGATGGCGCGCGAGAACTCAACAGTTGGCGCAGACAGCAGCCGATCGACTGTGCGAAAATTCTGCGTCGCCACGAACGCCATCAGCAAGGTACCTGTAATCCACCCACCCAGCAACGTGATCAGCAGTGCTCTCATCGCCCTCCCATCGCCCGACTCAGTCCTGTTGTCTTGACGTTTATCCTGATGCCCTATGCCTGAACAAGTTCAGGGGTGAGGACCCACAGCAGTCGAAAGCCCCTTTCGGTCTTGGCCAGGCAGACCATCGTCCCCGTATCCGGCCGGATGATCTCCTCCTCGCTATCGCCGAGTACCAGAGCCGAGACGAGACGGCTCAGGTGCGGCAGATGGCCCACGAGCATCAGTGGTTCCCCGGCGGCCTCCAGCTCGGTGCGAACTCTATCCGGCTCGTCACCCGGCGCGAGCCCCTCGACTTGCCGGATGCCGAGTCGCGGCGCGAGGTGTTCGGTCAGAATCTCGGCGGTCTGCCGTGCGCGCAGCTTATCCGAGTGGCGGATCTGCGCCACCTCAAGTCCCAGGATCGCGGCGTGCCGGGCTACTCGCTGCACCTCCTCGCGCCCGCGATCGCTCAGTGGCCGGGCCGGATCCTCCATGTCGGCCTTCGCCGCTCCATGTCGCATCAGGTAGTGCCGCAACACCGTTTCGACGGCCATCCTTACCTCCGGCGGTATGTTCCCATCAACTCCGCCTGGCCGAGGATATGACCCTGTATCGCCTTCTCCAGATCCTTCTTGGTCGCGCTTGTGGGGAGGTCCAACGCCGTATCGAGCGCATATAGTTTGAAGAAATACCGATGGGTCCCGGAAGGTGGACAGGGGCCGCCATAGCCGATCCGCCGGAAATCGGTGGTTCCCTGTTTGGCCCCGTTCGGCAGCGACGCTGTCTTGGGTAGATTCTCATCGAGCGCCCTGGCGCCGGCGGGGATATTCCACATGACCCAATGGACCCACGTGCCGACGGGGGCATCAGGATCGTCCGAAATGAGGGCAAAGCCACTCGTCCCGGCCGGGGGGTCTGACCAGCTTAGCGGTGGGGAGATGTCCTGCCCATCACACGTGTACTTGGCTGGAATCATTTCACCAGCCTGAAACGACTGACTCTTCAGTTCCATCTTCGCCCCTCCTGCGCCGATCAGCAGCGCGGCAAGCCCAACAGCGATAGCCAGCCTCATCCCCACTCCGAACGGGGCCATCGTCTCTTCCAGAGCTTCGCGACAACGCATTCAGCATTTCTCAATCGACTGCCGGTACCAGGATTGGTCGTACCCCTTCAACTCCGCCTTCTCCGCATCCTTCAGGACAACGAACGGCGATCTGGATTCTACCATTACGGCGATCTCCTCCAGAAATGGCAGGTCTTTCGGGCCAGGCGTCTGTTTCCGAGCGATGTTGGCCAGGAGCCTCAGATCTGGGCCGTGGGCCAGACCGGCCGGATGTAACGTCATGAATCCGTCTGTGATCTCTGGCCGCGCGCCGTACCCCTTGTGGTTGAAGAGGACCTCATCGACCCAATTGAGATGGTGATACGGCAGGCTGTGGATCCATCGAGGCAGAAAAACCTGCATCGCCATCCCTTCATCCTCGCTCACGAAGACGGTGAGCTTCTTCGGATCGAGGTGAACGTGTGGCGAGGACAGCGCAACCAGATCGTCCAGGCGCAAGATGAACGGCCACACCTCTCCCTCCCACGCCACGATATCGAAGACCGGCGCTGCGTATGTAAGTAACGTGAAGTTGCCCAGTCGTCTTTTGACGATAACCTTCGTAGCCTCGTCGCCGCTGAGCGGCGGATGAAGGGCGGCAAGAGGCTTCGGCTCCGGCGGAATCGGCGCTGCCGGTGAAAAGGGCCAGGGCTGCTGATCGCCCATCCAGTAATCGTAGGGGCGAAACAGCCGCTTCGGGATTTCATAGAGGAGGATAGATACCCTGCCGGTCAAGAGAAACGAATAGGTGGCGCCTCGCGGGAGGAACACGAAATCGCCTTCCCGAATCTGTTCAAGCAGTCCGAAATCGGTGATGAGACTCAAGGGGTGTTCGGCCCGATGAACAAAATAGAGCTCATGGCAGTCCGCATGGCGAGAGAGCGGTTGCCACTTTCCGGCGTCCCCGAAATCGCCATTACAGACCCGAATGGTGACATCGTTGCTTGAGAGAATAGGGACGAAGGAGCCGGACGTGGCCATCTCTGTAGCGTGGAAGGCGTGCCTCCGGAGAGGACGATCCTCCCCTATAGGCCGTTCGACGTGCGCGTTAAACAAGGGGTGGTCGGGCATCATCGTGCTTTCGACGATGGCGGTTGGAGGGCGCTCCATCAGCAGTTCCGTGCCGAATTCGAGTTTGTAGCTCGAAAGATCCCTCGGAGGGCGGCCGCTCCCGTGCCAGTCCGTAAGAGCCGTCTGATAGTCAGACCGGATCCGTCGCTCGGTCTGTGTCAGATTCATAAGCTTTGGAACGTACTCCATCTGTGTCTATCCTTTACGCACACTCATCTCATTCTGAGAACGGGTCCCAGTCCGGCGGGATGGCGTCAAAATCAAGGACCCAGATCGGGTTGCCGGCCTCTTGGAACTCCTCCATGCACCGATACAGCGCCTGGACCGTGGCATGGTGGAAATGCGTGGGATCGCGATCAAACAGGTCGAGGCGTTGATTGAGCTCGAGAAAGGGGCCGGCCGCCGGGTTCGGCGAGCGGAAGAGCGAGCCGGTGAACATCTGCAGGAGCCGGCTGCGATCGTCATATAGGATGGGGGTGATGTAGTGGACTCCAAGCTGCTCGGTGATCCGACGGTACGTCTCGATCGATTCTCCCTCAACGCGGAGCGCGATATGCTGGATCCCTTCTCCACAGCACTTGATAATGTGTGAGACCTGCGACTCTCCCCTCCGGTCGATTCCCTCCACCGGCGCGATATAGCCGGCCCCCGGCATCTTGCCGAGCTGGATGGCGACGGTCTTCATGCTGGAAGGGGCCTCCGGATCATTGACATCGTGGCTTTTGTAGGTCACCTGACCTCCCTGGAGTGCGCGCATGAACAGATAGGCAGTCTCCCGGAGGCTCTGTGTCGCGAGCGCCGCATGATCGAGCTTCAACGTGAATGCACCCCACAGTTCTGCCAGGAGGAGATCCCGTTCCGCCTCGGTCAAGCCGCCTGGCCCCACATGCGCCCTATCCATCCTTTTTGCTCCCTCTCGTGAACGGGTTGTTCAGGATCCCAATCCCCTCGACCTCCATCTCCACGACGTCTACCGTATTGTCCGCTGCAAGCCAGGGATACTTCCCGGACATTTCGGCGATCGAGCCGCCCCCAAAGGTTCCGGACCCGATGAGCGTTCCGGCGTCGAGAATCAAGGGCTGTTGAGAGAGGTAGGCGATGATTTTCGGAAAGGTCCACAATGTCGAGTCGGTGCATGCCTGGGCTTCCAGACGAACCTCGCCGTTCACCCGCAGGACGATGTGAGGGTTTCGCTTCGTAAACTCCGCATACGGCAGAAAACGCGGCCCGAGCGCCTTCCCGAGGATCGACTTGCTCCGCGCAGGGCCAAGCCCCAGTTGATTATCCTCTGCCTGAAGACACCGGCAGGAGAGATCGTTGAGGATGGTGACACGACCATGCTCCCGCAGAAACTCCTCCGCCTCTTCCTCGGTCCACCCTGCTTGTGTCGCCTGATCGAGCAGGAGTGCAATCTCGAACTCGTAGTCCGGTCTTTGGACCGTGCGCGGAATGAGCAGTGTCTCGCCGGAGTCGTGGATCTCATGCCGACCAAGGGCGAGCGCATAGTACGCCCACCTGGCACTGCGAAGTTCGAGACTTTTTTGGATCTCCTCATCGCTCAGCCCTCGAGTCCTTCCCATGCCGATGATGTGTCTGGCATCGGAGATGCCGTCCAGGAATCTGATCGGATAGGTGAGCTGATCCTTGATCGAGGCAGTGGTCATGGGCTTGACCTTTCCAGGCGAGCAATGATTTCCGCATTCGCCTCTTGCCAGGGACGCAGTCCGGGCGCATTCGCGGGGCAGGCATCCGGGTTGTGATTCGTCACTGCGACGTGGAATGCGATGTACAGGTTGTCAGAAAATCTGTTCCGAAGCTCCTCGTTGAGTGGTGAGGTCCCGAGGGCAATCGCGGCCGTACCGATGACGTGACCGCCGGCACGGATGGCCGCTTCCGGTAGTCGAAATCCGATACACCGACCGCCGGTCAAACTGGTCAGATTAAACGTCAACACCGATGCGTCGGTGGGAACGCTCCCCTCGGTAGTGTTACCGAATCGCCCGCTGGGCTTGGTCTCGAGATAGACCGGCTTGGCACCAACGGCTTTGGAAAGCCTCTCGACGAAGACCCGGACTGCGCCAGTACCCGGAGCGAATATACATTGAGGCCGGAGTTCCTTCGCCGTCATCCATGCCGCAACGTCTTCGACGAGCCATGAAGCACATTCCGAGAGCTGAACAATTGCCTCGGTGGAGAAGTAGGCTTCGAGATGCACCTGTGGTCCATCATGATCCGAGGGGTACGCCAGATGCTGCCCGGTCAAGAATGGATTCGCCTCCCTGATGATCCTGCGCGCTCGCTCTGCATCCAGAGTCGGCGATACGAGCGTCACGCCTTCAGCGATCCTCATCGACCCCTCGCGTCCGTCACGCAAGAGCCTTCCTGGCCGAGTTGAGTCCTTCCCAGAAAATATAGAGGGCATCAAGCGCTCGTCGCCCGCCCTCTATGAATTTGTCTTCATCGAACCCTGGGCGAGAAAAGCTTTTCAACAGCTCGCCATGCACATTCTCCCCATGCCCTGTTTCAAGCTCGAAGTGATGCTCGAAAAATCCGAGAGGGATCAGCTCCAGACCATGGGGCAGACGCTGTTTGTCATTGTAGCCCTTCAGTCCGATGATGAGCTGCTTCCAGAAGTTTTTGGATTCCGCCTCCGCGCCTTTCCCGATACCCCACGCCGCCCACGTCTCGATTCCGTAACTGGCGCCGGTGGCGACCAGCCAATCGAGGCTTCCATACGCCTTCTCAAGCTCAATGAGAAAGCGCCGTGTCGGTGGGGTGGCGGTTCTCCAGTTGCCTAACCGCTCCGGATCCAGTGTGAGTGGCGCGCAGGTCTGGCGCAACCATTCGATATGTGCCCACTCCGTTCTGAACGTCTGGTTCTCCGGGGTCTTATCCTGGCCAAGTCTCACGCCGCATTCGTTGACAAGGATGTGGCGCGCCAGCCTTTCGCCTTCAAGGTTTGTCGCGCGAGCGACTCGCTTGGCCTGTATTGGGACAAAATGTTTGGAAAAGACCCCGAACTGTTCAAGGAAATGGATGACTTGAGCGGTGTTGGCTTCCCCACGACTGAACCAGGCACAGAACCTGTTGTTCCTGATCGCTTGATGCCGGTGAACCTTCAGTTCGACCTTCTTCCAGAAGGCGGCAAATCGCTTGTGTCCGGCATTGCTCTGCATGGCGCCCTCTCCGACATCAGGAAATCAATAACGGTAATGAGAAGCCTGCCAAGAATCAGGAAAGGTATTATAAGCCCTTATTTGGCAACTAGTTATAATCTAATCTGTGACTTACGATATGTCAAGGAACTATGCTCTCTGATACGACGATGATCTACACTCACGTGTTGAACTGAGGGAGTAGGGGGGTCCACAGCCCAGTTGAGAGACTCGGATTGGGTGCGGGAAGGTCGCTGTCGGAAGACTGGATAGGCTGCCAATTGTTAGGGAGATGGGCCGCAGAAGCCGGCAGGGTTTATCGGCCAGAATAGTCTTGGCTGGTTGGGCTAAGTGTGGGAGATTTCAAGTACATTCGTTGTTGAGACGTGGAGCCGTCTTCGGAGATAGGCCGTCGGCTTTTGTCGGCCTCTCAAGCGGCTCACTTAATAGTTAAGCAGACAAGATGATCACCTCAAACGTCATTCACCGCGTATTCCGCATCCGGCACGGTGGAAACGAGGCCACGGGATTCACGCTCGATGTTGACGACCGTCAGTACATCGTGACAGCGAGACATGCCGTAGCGACATTGCAAGATTCTGGCGCAGTCGACATCTTTGCGCACGGGGTATGGAATTCGAGTCCCGCTCGCCTCGTTGGGCATGCTCCGGGAGAACGTGACATCTCGGTCCTGGCCGTTGACCGTCAGCTCACGCCTGGGCGACTAACGATGGAACCGACCAGCAAGGGTGTCATTTACGGCCAGGATGTCTTTTTTCTTGGGTTTCCATATGGTCTGCTCGGCAAGTTTCTCCTGACGGAGCACGGGCACCCGCTGCCGCTCGTCAAGAAGGCAACGGTTTCCTTGTTTCAAAGTGACGAAGTGTTCCTCCTTGACGGCCATAACAACCCCGGGTTCAGCGGCGGAGTACCTCCCCCAATAAAGTGGACACCCACACCTAACAATGGAGGGGGGTCCAATGCGAGGCGTCAAGCGCTGTCAGGTGTCCACAGGACGGATGAAGAAGCATCGCTACAGCAATGAGTTCAAGG
>NZ_JAQUOY010000029.1 GCF_028716865.1 Candidatus Methylomirabilis sp.
ATACGATCATCTATGGCGCCGCGCTGCATCGGGCCGTTCAGGCGTATAATACTCAACGCCTTGCCGGGCAGATAATGTCGCTTGAAGATCTGATCGAATCGTTTGAAGCCCACTGGGTTAATGAGGGGTTCATCTCCCGGGAGCATGAGGAGCGGCGTATGCAGGAAGGCCGGGATGCCCTCGCCCGGTTTCATGCCAGCGCCGGGACGAAGCAGCCGCCGACGTCGGTCGAAAAGAGGTTCCGATTCCAGCTCAGTGACGATATCGTCACCGGCATTATGGATCGGGTGGACGAGCGTGAGGGTGAGACCGTGATTATCGACTATAAGTCGTCGTCGGTCCGGGACCAAAAAGCGGCCGACAAAGAGGCCCGGGAGAGCCAGCAGCTTGCGCTGTATGCGCTGGCCTACCGGGAGTCGATCGGCCGGTTGCCGGATCGGGTGGAGTTGCACTTCCTGACTCCAGGCGGTGTCGTCATCGGACAGGCGGTGAAAAAGGAAAAGGATCTCGAACAGGCGATCGAACGAGTTCGGACGGCCGCAACCGGGATTCGGGGAGGCCTCTTTCAGGCGACCCCCAGTCAGTGGGTCTGCAGCTTCTGCGCCTTCAGGACCATCTGTCCTGCCACCGTGTGGATCGGGGAGCGCCAGGGATGAAAATCGGCATCGATCTCGACGACGTCCTGGCCGATTCGCTTCCACACTACCTGCAGGCGTTTAACAGGCACTTTGGCCTCGACATCGAGGTGACTCACGCCGCGTGGCGGATCGCCGACAGGTTTCCCCATATTCCACGGCAGGAGGCCGACGACTTTTTCACGGAGCTGATCGAAGACGGGTTCTTTTCATCCCGCCCTCTCTTCCCAGGCGCTAAGGAGGCGGTAGAGGTGTTAGCCGAAGACGGCCATCGGCTGTACATCATCACCGGGCGCTCGCCGCAGGAGGAGCCGATTACCAGACGCTGGCTGACCCATGTTGGGGTATCGTCTTACTTTGAGGCTGTGATGCACAGGGTGCGCGAGCCGGTCGGACATCATAAGTCCAGCGCGGCATCAGCATTACAACTCGATCTCTTTATCGAGGATGAGCTTGCGGTGGCTCTGGCTGTGTCAGAAACGGCGATCCCGGTCCTGCTGTTCGACCACCCGTGGAATCAAGGGCCACTCTCTCGCACGATGTGCCGGGTTCAGTCATGGGGCGAGGCACTGACGCGGATCGCCGAACTGAACGGCGGCAACGGACACCGATAGCCTCGCGCTCCGCTTGCCTCTCATGCGTCACTATGGTAGCGTACAGTTGTTAGCCGGTGGATTGTACGTTCAGCCCCCTGTAGGAGGGAGCGCTTTTCGGTCATCGGTGCCAGGGAACACGGCTGGCGCGAGAAGAGGATTAGATGGGCAGTGAAGAAGGCGATTCGGCGAGTACGGTTGGCCCGCTCCTGCAGGGGGCCAGGACGGCGAAGGGTCTCACGATTGAAGCGGCCGCCGCTGCCAGCAAGGTTCCCCTCTCTTTCATTCGGCTGATGGAGCAGGAGCAGTTCCACCTGGTCCCAGATCCAATGTACCTCATCCGGTTTCTGACAGAATATGCCACGTTTCTTGGCCTTGATCCAAAGCAGGTCGCGGCGCAGATGAAGGACCAGGTGAATGCGGTCAGGGTGAGCGATCTGTCACATCCGGCGCCATCAATTGGCTCGCGGATCGATCTCCGTCGCTGGGCTCTGTACCTGCTGCCGGCTGTCGTTGTGATTCCCCTGATCTTCATCGGGCTCTCGCTCCTCTCCGGGCGACCGTCAGCGCCGCCGCCGGCTCCCCAGCCGGAAATGCCAGGGTCTCAGAGCGCGGCCCCGCCGACCCCGGAGGCCGGCACCGCGACCCTACCAGGCCCTCAAACTACCGCTGTTGGTACGGAGCAGTCGGAAGGGGTGAATCCGACCAGCCCAATCACTGATCCCGCGGCGCAGAGACCCCAGGGTCCGCCTCCTCGCTACAGGCTCAAGGCCGAGGCGAAGGAGACGACTTGGCTTGGGGTTTCGGCGGATGGAGCGCCTCGGAAAGGGGTTCTATTACGTTCGGGCGAAACGGCGCAGTGGTCGGCGAATGATGGATTTGTAGTCACCATCGGCAATTCCGGAGGGGTAGCCCTTATGTTGAATGGTAAACCGATTTCGTTGAAGGGGGCGCGAGGTCAGGTCATCCAGAATCTTGCCCTGCCTGAGAGTAGCGGGCCGCCTCTCGCAGGGCAGTAAGGTGGGGGTCGTGATGAATCCGGGAATCGCCCAGGACAGCGGGGGTTCCATGAGTCGGCATTTGAAGATCGGGATCGTTCTGAACCTCCTGTTTGCCCTGGCCGAGCTGGCGGCGGGTCTGACCGCTGGGAGTCTCGCCCTCATCGGCGATGCGTGGCATAACTTCAGCGACGTCATCGGGCTGGCCATTTCATGGGTTGCGCTTCGGCAGATGGAGCGCCCTGCCAACGAACGAAAGACCTTTGGCTATCACCGGGCCAGCATCCTGGCCGCCCTTGGTAACGGGATCGCGCTGATCGGCGTCACCCTGTGGCTGTTTTATGTGGCCATCAATCGACTGAGCTCTCCGGTTGTGCCGGAGGCGCCCGTTATGATGGTGGTAGCAGGGATCGGCTTTCTGATGAATGTCGGGGTCGCTCTGTCGCTTCGGCAGGGAACCAGAGATCTCAACATCCGAAGCGCGTTTCTGCACCTGCTGAGCGATGGGTTCGTATCGCTTGGCGTTGTAGCGGCCGGGGTCATCATCCTGCTCAGCGGCTGGAGCCTAATCGATCCGCTCCTGAGTTGTGTGATCGGGCTGTTGGTTCTGGTCGGATGCTGGGACATCGTGGCAGAGACAGTCAATGTGTTAATGGAGGGCGTTCCGCGCGGGGTGCAAGTGGATCTCCTCTTACGGGCTGTGCGCAGCTTTCCGGACGTCAAGGATGTGCACGACCTGCATGTCTGGAGCTTGAGCTCCCATGTCTATGCCATGAGCTGTCACCTCCAGGTGACTGATCTCCAGGCCAGCCAGGGCAATCGACTGCTCGACCGGATCAGCCACATGCTGAAAGAGCGCTTCGGCATCGCCCATACCACCTTCCAGCTTGAAGCCGAGGCCTGTACGCTTGAGCAGGCCTGTGTCCTCAATTCAAAGGGCTCAACAGCCGTTCTCCAACCTCACTAAGGCACTTTAGCTCGCTTTTTTCGGCTATCCGAATTGACTTGTGGAAAATATCCAAGGACACTCCATGCCTAAACCGGATTGATCTGTAGAATCCGCCGAAAGAATGCCGCACCCCATCCCGACTAAAATCCGCTAGGCATTTCGATCTTGGTGTAGATTAGTGGTTGTAATCTACACTGCCAATTCCGCCAGTACGGCTCTCAATACGGCTTATTTTTTCCATTGACACCTATACAAGCGGAATGCTACAAGTCGGCGACTCGGTTCTATCCTTTTTTGCCAAGGGAGAGGATGCAGACATGGCAAGTGGCGGGAACCTGCTCCTAGCCGGAACCGGCATCACGCCGAAGGCGAAGACCACTATGGCCCTTTGGGGCATCATGAGCCCGGAAGGGCCGTGCTGTTTTCAGGAGACCTCCGCCCTCTTCTCCCGAGCGCGTGGCGAAGATGAAGACTGTCCTTGAAGATGGCTATGACATCCGAACCATCCAGGAGTTGCTTGGCCACAACGATATGAAGACACCCGGGATCTCCACCCATGTGCTGAATCGAGGTGGAAAGGGAGTGAAAGCCCGATGGACGGGCTGTGAACAGGGTTGATGATTATCTTAGGAGGGCAAATGCCAGCAGCATTCTCGGCGGTGACAATAGTCACGCTCGGCAAATTCGACCCCGATCTTTTCCGGCTGGAGTCTCTTGTCGAGTCTAAAGTGATTTCAGAAACGGAGGCCAATCGATCGAAGGTCATAGCCCTACTGCCGGATCAGGTAGCCCACCTCACGTTCCCGTGGGGCGATCTGCTCGTACTGCGTGACCGCCTCCACGCGACTGCAACGGAAGCGCCGTTCATACGCATCGCAGACCTAGTTGCGCAAGCCATGAACATGGCGGACAATCGCTGCAGTCTTCGAGCGTTCGGTATCAACTTCGAGGCGCACTTTGATGTCGGCAGCATGGCGGCGAGGGACGCACTTGCGATGAGGTTTGCACCGCCAGATGCGTGGGGAGAGTGGGGGCGCACGGTCAGGGAAAGCATGAAGTCAGAGAAACTCGAGCTCCACGGAGGAGTAACAGCGCTTACGATGAGAGAGTGGTTTCGAGCCGGAGACATTCGCGGGTGGTACGATGTAACGCTGACAAGCTCAGAGAAGGTGCCGAACAACACCGGCGTGCAGTTTCGTACGAACCATCATCACGTTTACGTACCAGAGTTGCCTCCAGCCGCCGATCTTCCGGTTGAGGAGGGTGCCAAGAGACAGACCGCCGCATTGTTGACGGCGTTGGCAGGTGCGTTCGACGACTCGATTGGTAAGGGGGAGCGCATCTTCGCAGAGGTGTTGGTATGAATACCACTGCAGAACGAGTACCCGGCTACAGCAGGGCGTCAATCGCTCAGGCGCTATCTGGAACCGCCCAAGTCGACGAGGACTACCAAAAAAAGCTGGCTTTCGCGGACGCTGCGAATGACTACATGCGGTCTGAGTCGCCAGCCACCGCTAAAGGCCACCTAACGCGTCGTGACTCCACGGTTGTTACGTCTACCGCGAGTGTTCCGAGGCCATCTCGAGAGGCAGAGTGGGACGGATATGTAACCAAGGTGGGCGAGCTGTCCTTCACGGCTGTGCTCAGAGGGATCGCTGGGGAGGGTGTCGCAGGGGAAAGCCACGACGCCGAAATTGCGCTAGTCGATGTCGGGCGGAGCGATCGTACGTTGCTCCGCCCTGGAGCTTTTTTTCGCATTTGCATCTATTGCCAGTTAGATGAGGACGACCGCCCGAAGCGGTATGCCAAGGTAGTATTTCGGCGGTTGCCCGCTTATCGGCAGGCAGATCTCGATCAGGCGGACCGGCGTTCCGAGGAAAGGCACCGAAAGCTTCGTGTGGAATAACGTCGGCACTGCGCCCGGAGCAGATGAAGTTGAAGTAGCGGTGATGGGTCCTGGTCATGGTGAGGCAGTCGTGATTCATCTTGGCAACGGCCGGTGGATGGTCGTTGACTCCTGCGTGGATTTGGATGACGCGAATCGCAGGCCCGCCCCCTTGCTCTACCTGAGCGCTCTTGGCGTCAACCTAAACGAGGCAGTTGAACTAATCGTTGCATCTCATTGGGATGACGACCATACGCAGGGGCTTGGCGTCCTCGTTGACGCATGTCCGAAGGCGCTCTTCTCCTGCCCATCATCGTTGACCGGGCGGGAGTTCGACAAGTATGTGGAGCGGCTGTCCGCCGGCGCAGGTACTACACAAGGCGCGAACGTGTCCGAGTTTCGCAAGGTGCTCGACCTATTGGCGGATCGCGGGCAAACCGTGTTGCGAGCCGGTCCAGGCCGACAGGTGCTCACCGCCCCGCTGGTGCGCACCTGGTCCCCTTCAGACCACGAGCAGGCCCTATTCATGGAGTTCGTCGCGCAGGACACACCGGTACATGCTCAGGGGTATAGGATGGCTGTCCCGGGCTCGCCTAATCTGACGTCGATTGTCGTCACGATTGAATGGCCAGAAGCCTGCGTTTTGCTCGGCGGCGATATGGAAGCACATGCGGATTGCCGGCGCGGCTGGATCGCGGTCGCGAGCGAAGCCACCAGACTCGGCGTGCGGAAAGGCGATCTCGTAAAGATCCCACACCATGGCTCCAATACCGGCCATCATGCCCGCATGTGGACCGATATGTTGCTGGAGCAACCGATGGCGGCTATTGTCCCCTATGGCCGCGGTCCCCTCGACACGCGTCCACCGAAATCGTCTGACGTGCGTCGCATACGCAAGCTGAGCCGTAGCGTTCATCAAACTGCTCGACACAGGACTAGTGGAAAGAAGCTTTCGCCGGCGATGCGCTTAGCACTCGAGGCTGGGCGGATTAGGCTTAGCGACAATACTGTCCGCATGGGCCTCGTGCGCTTTAGAAAGACGCCTGGAGCAGCCTGGCGGACAGAGGTGTTTGGTGCCGCCTTCCGGCATTAAGCGCGCCGGGCAGATTCACCAGCCGCACGAGGCGGTAGTTGGCGGCAACGTCCATAGCTAGATCCCATCTCCCGATGACCCGGTTGCCAGAAGAGCCAGTTGGTGCAGATTTGTGGTTGAAATCTGCACTAGTATCTCCACTTGTATGGTATAAATATACCGACTTTTCCCGGCTTTTCCCTTGACACGACAAAGAAACTAACGATAATGCTTTCCTAGCTATTTTTTAGCAAAAAGGAACAACGACGCGGCGTGACCCGCGTGGTCTTAGCAATACTTGGCGACGCGTGCCTGCACAATAGGGAAACACGGGGTCGGGTCTTGCACACAAGTGTCCAGCCTAACACTACGCTCAACCGGACGCTACGCGATAAAGCCGCGCAGTGCCGGTCAGCTCTACGTTAGGTGGGCGGTAGCAGCGATTGAAATATGCCGACGGTAGTTCCAAACCAAGTCGTTCGTGACATCGACTACAGTCGCATTCCAAAGCGTCGAGGTGATCCCGTGCGGAAGATCAGAAATCTGCTTGTGGCCTGCCCTGACCGGCATCCTGGAAGCCTCTCTCTATGCCTGGCGTGACCCTTCCGTTTCTGCCGATCATCTACGTCCGAGGCTATGCGATGTGGATGAAGGACATCATCGAAACGACCTCGACGCCGTACATGGGGTTCAACGATGGTGCAACGAAGATACGGCGCGGCCCGGATCGCGAGGTGCAGAAGCTGTTCTTCGAATCGCCGCTCGTGCGGCTCATGAAAGACTACGGCTATACCGACATGTACCGGGACGGGCACGAGCTGCCTGACGCCCTGTCGCCGCGCTGCGTCGTGATTTGCCGCTACTACGATCCTGCCGACCCGGATTTCGGCGGTCAGCCCAGACCCACAATTGAAGCCGGGGCTTCTTGTCTGGCCGCCCTCATTCTGCGCGTCCGCGAGTTGACTTGTGACACTCGCGACGAGCGCGAGCGCTTCCGTGTGTACCTGGTGGCCCACTCGATGGGTGGCCTCATATGCCGCAAGCTCCTTCAGAATCCGGCCGGCTCCGACGAGGAGACCGCCAAGTCCTTGGTCCGGCGGGTTTTCACGTACGCCACGCCACATGGTGGTATCGAGTCCCGCGATTTCCCCCTCTTCGGGTCGCTGGGTGCGCACCTGACGCGGTTCTCCCCGCTCAACATCGCGAAGACTATGGGCCTTCGCAACAGGAATGGGCCAGTCAACACGCTCAATAAAAAGTGGATACCAGAAGAGTTCTTCTGCCTCGTCGGCACAAACTACAAGGACTATCCGAGCCGCGTTCGCTTGATCATCGGCGACGGCAGCGACGGCTTGGTCCGCGTCAAGAACGCCTGGATGCCAGAGTGTCCGCACGCCATGGTTCACCGGTCGCACTCAGGGCCCCACGGCATCGTGAACTCTGAAGAGGGCTATCGACACCTCGTCCGATTCCTGTTCGGTAGTGCAACGGTTAAGGGCCTGCTCAGTATCAGAAACCTACCAAGTGGTAACAGGGGCGGTGCCACGTTCGTCGACCTACTAGGTGGCCCGGCAGGCGATCGAGGCAGATCGGGACTGCCAAGTGGTAACAGAGGCGGTGCCACGTTCGACGTCGAAGTGACGGTCACCGAGAACGACGGCGTGGCAATCTCCGAGCGAACGGCGCGCCTGTGGTCGGAGCTACCGGCGGACGCCGATCCCCGTAACGGGGCGACTACCGCCAATAAGCCGTTCATGAAGGTGCCGATCTTCTCGCTGTATCTACCGAATCCACCGATCGTTTCTGAGCCGAGCAGGTCGGCGCTCGTTCCGTCACTGTGCTTCACGGTCGAAATCGCCGTCGTGGTCCGCGGGAGAGTGTTGCAGGGCAAGATGCACGCGCCAGACGTCTTTCGTGAGCCAGTCTACAGGGGCTCTTTCATGGTACATGTATGGCAGGATGATAATCGCGAGCTGGGGGCGCGCCTAATGGGCCTTGACGGTAAGTGGGCCTCGAATTTCAGAAGGGAGGCCCAGACGGTGGGACGAGAGTTTGGTGCTCCCGGCTTGAAGTCTGATGTGCCATTGAACTCGGAGAAGGGGTTCTCTGGTACCCTCCACCTGCGTATTACGCCTCGAGACGACGACATTGCGCCCTCGCCGCCAGCGCCAGCGGTTGGAGGGGGCACGTCCGGAATGGACATCGAGTCAGGACTGGCCACCGGCGCCTTAGACACGGGCATGTTGAATGATCAACAGATCACCGAGAGCGAGGGGACTGAAAGCTGACCTTCAATCGTCGTTCGGCGTTACGAGTCTTCCGAAAGAACTAGCCGACGTGATGGCGAAGGTCTTATCCTCGCCGCCTAACCAGCGTTTGCAGTCGCCGCCGGCCGGTGCGATCATGGGCCGCCACGGCTGAAACGCGATCGGTAGACGGCAGGAAACCGATGGGTGTGTGATTCGGATCGCCGCCCCGTCAGGGAAGCAGGCCTGGATCTCGTTGAGTTCGGCGCCGGCTCGAAGCGATCATCTGGAGGCCCCCTGAGAGAGCTGCGCGTGAGGCACCAGAGTGGAGGTTAGTGGCACTCGCGGGAACCGCTTTTACTACCAAGCGGGGTGCAGATTACACCCTCGTAATATGCTCTTCGTAGCCCTCTCCTCAAGAAGCTGCCCCCTCCTCTCAACGGATAGCTCTTTCCTGACATCTCGATAGCGTAGCCCATCCAACCGGTAGGACAGCGCTTACCGTACTCTAACTTTACATCCTCCCGAATGACTGGTGGGGTCGGGATCTCATGGGCATGGGGCTCGTGAGGACCGAGGAGATCGGTGCTCCCAGCCTTTTCCCCACATCTCATACAGCGGAAGAAGTATCAACGCGCCATACCCCAACCACATTGCAAGCCAGGAGGCGAGCTGGAGGAAGGCGAAGGTGGGGGAAAAGTATAGAATGAGCCATGGCCCAGCGATATCGACCAGAGAGGAGAAGAATGCCAGGCCGAGGAAGGACCATTTGACTCGCGGACCCAGCGAGGTGGCAATAAAGAGGTGGGCGAGGGTGAGAAACGAGATCCCCATGATGAAGGCATGGAAGTGAGTTGTCTCGAGGAGCTGTGTGAAGGTCTTCGGGTAGGCTATCTCCTGCCCCAGATCCCCGCCGCGATAGTAGGCCACAACCAGATCATAGGTGGCGCCGATCCGCTTGAACTGATACAGGCCGATGGTGAACATCCCGATCGTCACAAAGATCAAAAATCCGGTATAGATGAGCTTGATCTCGTAGCCGGCGGCAGAAAGCTTATATGCGGGATAGGTGAACTGTTTCAACTGATGCCCTCTCGTAAAATGGCTGCTGTGGTTTCGAGTTGGACCGTCTCGATGAATCCGGAACTGCTGACCTGCGATCCGTTCGAATAGATCAATAAGCCCTCGGCCTTCGAGAAGCGCTTGACGACGACGAAGCCTCGTGTTGGCCCGAGGATCACAAGCGCCTTGGTGAGGGCTTCAGCCTCGGTGGCTGTCCGGGCCACAGCCACGCCCAGAATCCGATTGCGGACGGGAAAGCCATTTCGTGGATCGATCAGATGGCCAAGCCGGGTCCCCTCAATCTCAAAGGAGCGGCCGAAACTGCTGGAGATAGAGAGGTGTTGGTCTTTCAGATGCGCGAGGCCGATAGGCGTGCCATCGTCGCTTCCAAGCAGGACAGGCCAACTCTCCCGCTCCGGAGGCGATCCTACCGCCGCAAGGCTGCTCCGTCCGAAGTTGATGAAAGCGCTTGTGACCCCCTCCTGTACAAGGATCGCCGTGAGAAGGTCCACAGCATACCCCTTGCCGATCCCACCAAGCTCCAATCGCATCCCGCTTCGTCCCAATTCTACTCTTCCATCTGGGAGGAACTGGACCTTGGCGATCCCTGTCCGGCTCAGGGCGTCTGCCACTGAAGCAGGCGAGGGGGTAGTTCCCTCTTCTTCGGCTGCCTTCCAAAGGTTATTCAGCGGCCCAACGGTGATGTCCATGACCTCTTCTGTCTCGCTACCAAGACGTAGAGAGATCTCGATGACCGATCGGAGTTCCTGGTTGATCTCGACAGGCCCCAGGTCTGCATACCGGTTCAGCCGATTCAGGTCGCTATCGTCATCGTAGGCTGAGAAGATATCCTCCAGGCGCCGCGCCTCCTGAAAACATCTGGCCAGCACCCGCTTTCCCTTCTGCGGTGACTGATGATACAGCGTGATCTCCAGCAGTGTTCCCATAACATAATGGATCTCTCGTAAGGGACTATTTACCGTTTGCCTTGAAGAGGTGGAGTGGTGCGTTCCGGCCTGTAGAGTCTGAGGATTCATGGTCGATTGGACCCATTGAGGAGGACGAGTTGGGCCAAGGCCAGAACTTTTCTGACTCCTCGGCCGATCGACTGGACTGAGAGGGTGGCCCCGGCGATATTGACAATATCTCGATAGGGGGCGAGTGGTGCGGCGAGGTCTTTCTCATGATACTGGCGCATGAAACGCCGGTCCCGGACCTCTGCTCCGTAAGCTTCGCGATAGGTCATCAGGGCGACATCCTTGACCTTCCCATTTGGTGTAATCCCGACAATGAACGTGATGGGTCGGTGCTTGCCGATCTCTTCGGTAATGACGGCAAAGCCCAGGTGTTCTGCGTTCTGACGCGCCAGGTAGGTGACATAGGCATCTTCCCAGATGGAGGGTCGCGTGCGGCCGAGGAGGGCTTTCATCTTTTCCCGCAGGGCCTCTGTTGACGGGATGATCTTCTTTTCGAACTGGGTCGCCTCCGGAAAGACCGCTCTGGGGGCTTCCTCCTCGGAAAGGAACACCCCCTCCTGTGCGTTGACCAGGTCCTGGACCAGGGCCAGGAGGGCTGGCGTGAGAAGAGAGGTCAGGAAGTGCCTTCTGGAAAGCATCGCATTCTTCCTTAGCGTATTTGCTATTCGGTGACCGTAAAGAGCGCCAGCATGCCTGCGATGATGTGGTCATCGACGTGGCAGTGAAGCAGCCAGGTGCCAGGATCATCCGGCACCATGTCGGCTGTCTTCATGCTCCCCGGAAGCAGCTCCAGCATATCCATACGGCTTCCCATGGAGAGGACGGTCTGGCCATGCCAGTGCGGCGTGTGCAGATCCACCTCATTTCCGATATCCAACATGTACCAGCGCACTCGCTCGCCACTGTTCATGGTGAGCCCTGGGAGGTTG
Source organism: Candidatus Methylomirabilis sp. (assembly GCF_028716865.1). Classification (NCBI taxonomy): domain Bacteria; phylum Methylomirabilota (SeqCode); class Methylomirabilia (SeqCode); order Methylomirabilales (SeqCode); family Methylomirabilaceae (SeqCode); genus Methylomirabilis (SeqCode); species Methylomirabilis sp. (SeqCode). The sequence goes on from NZ_JAQUOY010000029.1 coordinate 11,347, forward strand.
CCATAGACGTAGCCGTTAATCGAGTGCATTAGGTTGCTCTCAATGAACTCGGGATCTTCCAATCTCAGCATCACCCGATCCGGCCGGCCGGTGAATCGGGTGACATTCTGCTTCAGATAGTGGCTGGCATTTTCATCAAAGATGGTCCACAGCGTGACAAACTCCCGATCAATGTCGTTGGGGGAACCATCAGGGCTTGCGTATCCCTTACGCGTGACGATGAGCGGCCCGACCAAGCCGCTCATCATGTCCGCTGGCGGATTGACGTGGGAATGGTACATCCAGAGGACAGAGCTTCCATCCATCGGGCCCGGGCCTGCCCGTTCCGGAACCTCCCAGATATGGGTGTGGGTTCCGCCAGGGGGGATGGCGTCGTCAGCCTTGTCTGATCCGGAGGTGCCGTCGTTGTACCCAGCCCCCTCAGAGCTCTTCGCATATCGGACGCCGTGCGGGTGGATGCTCACCGGGAAGCTCGACATATTTTTTAAGACGACGTTGATAGTATCACCAACCTCCCCACGGATGATCGGTCCCAGGACACCCAAATGCTCCCATCGTGGCCCGCGAGCTTTTGGGGTGGTAAAGGTAGCATCGGTGTACTCGCGGTAGACCGCCTTGCGATAGACCTTGCCGATCCGCTCTTTGCCGTTCTGAACAAAGACGTTTTCGGTCGGACCAAACGCCTTCCCGCTGATCTGGTTGATGCCGGTCGGCGCGTAATCCCAATCTACCTCGATAGCCGCGACGTAATAGGTGCGGATCTGTTGAGCTTGAACGGATGTGCACCCAATCAGCATTATGAGGATCGGGGTGAGCAGCGGCAAGAGAATCTTAAGCCCCCGGTATCTACCCAACCGGTAGTAGGCAAAAAATCGTCCCAAATCGTTCATGATGTCCCTCCTGATCTTGTGAAAGGCTTAGCTGGGACGTGTAAGCCCGTCCCAGCCTCATGTTGTTCTGTTCAGAAGCCGAAGGACACGCCAAGCAGTGCCGCGTGGGCATGGTCCTCGCCGGCCTGGGCCGTCAAGAAGTTGGTGACGTCCGCCAGGCTTCGCCCGCTGTTGGTCTTCGTGTACTCATAGGCCAGTTGAAAGACCACGAGTGGGGTCGGTCTATAGGCTAGTCCTGCCGTCATCCGGTGGATCTGGCGGTTCTCCTGCACGAAATTGGTGAGAACTCCGCCCTCAAAGTCGACCTCCTTGACAACGCCGTTCAGCCAGACCTGCTCGCCGCGAACGATGGCAATGAGCGACGGGTTGTCGAAATACTTCCCGAAGACCGTATTCGTCAGGAACTCCGGCCAGAACCGGTACCGCCCCTCGACCCAGAAGCCGTGTTTGTTCCGGGCGAGCCCGGCCAATTCGAACTCAACCGACGTCTCGAGGTTGGAGGGGAGGTCTTCGAATTCCGCTTCCTTTTGTACAACCGTTTTGGCAAAGCTCCTGGCGACCCGCCCAACGTTTCTGAAATGGGTGTTGACATATTCGGCCTCGATTTCAAACGGTCCGATGGTCGTCAGGCCGTCAACAGCGAAGGAGTAGAGCGATTCATCCTCCAGGAATTGCGGCGTATACCGCCCAAAATAGAAGGAGCCGGCGATCTCCTGGCCCGGGAACGGGCTCCAGGCGACGCGCGTTGCCACGGCCTTCGCATTCTTCGAATCCAGTTTGGCCGTTCCTCTGGATGGCTTGAATTCGGCGCCTAGTTCCAGTTTGTTGGTGTCCGGATCACGCGTCTGGGCGATCTTTTCCACCTCGGCATCGAGGGCGACACCGTTGACCACGTAAGCCTGGTAAGAGAGCTTGCCCCACTCTCCTATGGGGATATCACCGAGGAAGCCCGCGCCCAGTTCAGGCCAGGCGGCTTTCACTGGCAGGACCGGGACGCCGCGATCGACGAGGGAGCGGCGAGCGATGTTCCAGCGATTGTCGTCGTGATTGATGTTGAAGCGACCCAGCGGCACTAAAACCTGACCTGTTCGGAACTTCAGCCAGTCGTACAGATCGTACTGAAACCAGGCCTGCTCGAACGAGATCTCTGATCCGTCATTTCCCTCAATCGCCTCCGCGACCCTGAGACCGCCAGCCTCAGGCCGGGTTTTTCGCTCAAGCTCGAGCTGGGTGAATCGTTCGAATTCGAGTTCCAGGTAAACCCGCATTGGATCGGCGGGTTTGGCGTCCGCGGTCAGGACGAAGCGCCGGAACGTAAAGGTGTTGTGCTGCTCCTTCAGGCTATTTGCCTCGAACCGGACCGACCCGTACCCGCCAATCCGGACTCGGTCGAGGAGTTCCGAGGAGACCCGTCTCGTCTGCTCTCTGATGGTCGCCGTCTCGCGCGTGAACTCCTCCTTCTGGGCTGTTTGTGCCGTCTCCATTTCTCGAAGCTTTTGATCCTGTTGTTGTTTCTCTTGCTTCATCTGGTCGATTTGCTTCTGAAGCCCATGAAGCTGTTTCTCCAGGTCCTCCAACGTCGTCCCGGCAGCGATCCCGGAAGGGGCCACTGCCACTATCAACGCAATCAGTACGATTTGCCATCGTGTCATATGTCACTCCTTTTAGTGAAACCGAACTAGACTTCTTTTCGGGAGGTTGCTAAAATGACAAAGCCAGGAAGGCCAAAAGCGGAAAAGGTCCCATGGGGTCACTTGACACAATGGCCATCCGAGGCATCAGGCGACTTCACCGCGCCGGCCGGCAAGCAGGGAGCGGTGGAGTCGCCTTCTCTTATCCCGTAAAACCTTCGAAACGGTTAGAAGCTCGTCTTCAGATCATCTTCTCCTACTACATCTCATCGTTGGTCTCCGTCACCTGATTCACTGCGCAAGCCCGTTGATATCGAAGCAGACCACATGGGTCGGATTGGCCTTTACGGAGACCCTAGTTCCCGGCTCAATCAGCTTTGTTGAACCCTGGCTGCTGTGAATCTTCCGGCCGGATGGCAGGCGTACGCAGCAGAGGTTGTCCGCGCCACGGAACTGCCTGGTGAGTACGGTCGCCTCACTCGTTTCATCCGGGATCAGGTCGATATCGTCGGGTCGGATCATCATCTCCACCGCCTGTCCTACCGAAAGCCCCTGCTGGTTCGGGAACATGCCCAGCTCTGTAATAATTTGCTCGCCCTGAACGAGACCTGGAACGAAATCGGCCGAACCGACGAACCCGGCGATAAAACGGGTGGCCGGCGTATGGTAGATCGCCTCCGAATGGTCGAGCTGCTCCAGGCGTCCATGGTTCAGTACCCCGACCCGATCGGCGATGACAAATGCCTCCTCCTGGTCGTGGGTTACGAAGATGGCGGTGGTTCCGGCTTGGCGGAGGATCGAGCTGACATCTTCCCGTATCTGCGCCCGCATATCGGCATCCAGGTTGCTGAACGGCTCGTCCAACAAGACCACCTGTGGGCCAGGGGCCAGCGCGCGCGCCAGAGCGACCCGTTGCTGCTGCCCGCCTGAGAGCTCATACGGGTACCGCCCTTGAAGTGTTGAGAGCCCTACCAAGTCCAACGATTCCGCGATACGGTTCCGCTGTTGCTCCGCCCTCAGGTGACGCAGGCCGAATGCGACGTTCTCCTGGACGGTCAGGTGCGGGAAGAGCGCATAGTCCTGGAAGACCATTCCCACACCTCGCTGCTCCGGCGGCAGGAAGATCGTGTTGTGGGCGACTGTTCGGCCGCCGATCTCGATCCGACCGCCATCGGGGGCCTCAAACCCGGCGATGAGGCGTAGTGTCGTGGTTTTGCCGCAGCCGCTCGGCCCTAGCAACACCAGGATCTCTCCTTGCTCGACGGAGAAGGAGATCTCCTCGACCGCGGGGGCGCCGTCTCCTCCGTAGTGCTTACTCACCTGATCGAGCCGGATGACCATGGGGCGCGGTGATGAAACCTGTTCCCCTGGGATGATCTTCGTCCCGGCTGCTGCGATTTCTCCGATCCTCTTTTTCGCCAGGTTGCCCATCATGGCCCTCAATTGAGCTGTGATGCGGTGGCGTCAAGCCGGCCGATGAGGAAGAGGGGGAGCGCGGTGATGGTGATAAGAATCAGCGAGGTCGCCGCGGCCCCGGCATAATCGACCTCGATAGAGGCGATCCAAATTCTCACCGGCAGGGTGTCGAACCCGGCCGGGCGGAGCAGGAGCGTGGCCGCCAGCTCCTTCATCGAAGAGATGAAGACGAGCATCCATCCCGCTGCGATCCCGGGTCGGATGAGGGGGACGGTGACCTCGCGAAGCGCCTGCCAGGCAGACCGACCAAGGCAACGAGCCGCCTCTTCCAGATTCGGATTGACCTGGACCAGCGCGGCCGTACTCCCCTGAACCGCTTGCGGAAGAAACCGCAGGAGGTAGCCGAGGATCACCATGGCGGCGGTCCCGTAGATCCAGGGCAGGTAGGCATTATAGAGGAGGATCAGGCTCAGCCCGAGGACTGTACCGGGAACGGCATACCCGAGTTGGGTCGTGGACGTCAGGAGCAGTCCCACCGATCCCTTTCGGCGCTGGGCAAGATAGGCTGCAAAGAGCCCGAGTCCCGATGCTGCTGTGGCTGCCACGGCTGCCGTCCACAGGCTGTTCCACAGATAACGGTGGCCGGCGATGAGCGTATACAGGAGGCTCAGCGGCGAGCCGGTTTGGTAGAGCAGGAGCGCAACCGGCAGAAAGACCGAGCCGCTGAGAACGAGGTACGAGCAACAGAGGGCCGGCACTTTCCACCGTCCAAGAGGGTAGATGGTAGCCGGCCTGGCGCCGCTTCGCCGCTGAACGAAGCTGCGACGACCCAGGCTTTTTCGCTGAGCGATCAGCACCGCGGCCGTGAGGAGGATCAGGATGGCGGAAAGGATTGCCGCACTCCGCTGATCAAAACGGGTATTGAGCTGATGGAAGATCTCGGTGGTAAAGGTGTTGACCCGGAGCAGCGAGACGGCGCCGAAGTCCGAGAGGGCGTAGAGGAAAACCAGCAGCGCCCCGGCCAGGAGGCTGGGACGCAGCAGGGGAAACGTGACCCGAAGGAAGATGCCGACAGGCCCGAGACCCGCGGCCTTGGCCGCTTCTTCGAGCGCCGGATCACTCCCCTTCAGGGCGCTCCCGACAATGAGGAGGATGTACGGATAGGTAAACAGGCCGAGCACCATTGCCCCGCCCCACAGGCCATAGATGTTCACGATCGGTCCGTCGCCGCCCATGGCCCGGTACGTCGTGTTGACCCAGCCGACGGGACCGAGCAGCGTGATGTACGTGAAGGCGCCGATGTATGGGGGAATCGCCAGCGGCAGGACTCCCACGGTCTGGAGGATACGCCGTCCCGGCAGGTCCGTACGGGTGAGGATCCAGGCCGGCGGCAGCCCGAGGATCATAGCCCACAGCGTGGCGAGGGTGGCGAGCAGCATGGTCTGCGCGATCAGCGAGAGCATGGAGCGGTTCGCAAGGATCGCAAACGCCTTCGACCCTCCAGCCAAGGCGGAGATCAAGAGATTGACCAGGGGAGAAGCCGTCAGTAGGACAATCAGGGCCGTCCCGACCACGGCCGGGGCTCCCAGCCCTGCAGCCTGCGACCGCCACAGCGCCCCTATCCCTTCAAGTTCTCCGCGTCGTACGCTGCCGCTGACCATATGTTGCTCTTCCTTACTTCAGCCTTCAGTCTAACCGTCTGTCTTATCTTATAAGCCGGGAAAGAGGGCGATCGTCTTTTCCTCCAGGTCGGCCAGACGCTCTTGACTGATCTGGAGCGCCTTGAACCCCGAGAGGGGTCGGACCTGGCCAGGGTCTGTCCCAGGGAGAAGCGGGATTTCGTAGGCATGGTGAACCAGGAGTTCCTGCGACGGCTTACTCAAGAGGAAATCGATGAAGCGCTTGGCCTGATCGAGGTTCTTCGCACCTTTGACGATCGCCACGGTATTCGGGTTGACCAAGACGCCCATCCCTTTTGGTCCCTGATCCGGATAGACGACCCCGACCGGCAGCTTGGCTTCAAGGGCCAGGTGGTAGTTGGGTGAGTTGGTGAGTCCTACGGCAAACTCACCGCTTCCGACACCGCGCCAAACATCGGAGTTGTCCGGCAGAACCTTCATGCCGTTCTCCAGCAGCTTATCGATGTAGGCCTTGGCCTTCGCCTCGCCCATCGTCTCTACCAGGGCGCTCAGCCAGGCGAGGGTCGTCCGCTCGCGTGTGCCGGCGATCGCGATCTTCCCCTTCCACTTGGCGTCGGTCAGATCGAATATCGAGTTCGGGATGCCGCCGTCCTTCACAAGGTCCTTATTGTAAATGATGACCCTGGCGCGTCCGGAGATGCCGGTCCAAAGCCCATGGGAGCTCTTGTATTCTGCAGCCATCGTGCGCGCGCCGGGAGAGGTGTATGGTTCCAGAAGTCCTTCTCTCGTAAGAATCTCGTCGACACCAGCCTCGGTCGCGATAAAGATATCGGCCCTCGGCCGCTGCCGTTCCTGGAGGATCTCGTTCGCAAGGCCAGAGGTCTTGCCGACCTTCAGCGCAACCTTGATGCCGGTCTGCCGCTCAAAGAGATCCACGACCGGCTTGATCGCGCTCTCTTTGCGGCCGGAGTAGATGACGAGCTCCGAGGCCGATGCGACAGCATTCAAACAGAAGGGCAAGACTACGGAAAGAAGAAGGATCGAGAGGAGCAGAGTTCGTTTCGTCATACGGATCTGCATCAGCTTTTCTATGGCTGTCATTCATGCCTCCACCTTGAGGGCCGGGAGCGGCCAACGCAATAGAATGTCATTTTCAATACCAAGCCACACAAATAATGGATGGTTCCAAAAGCGCCTCAGCGAGTTCCGATCGCAGAAACCTTATCGGGTCCTCTGCTGATGTGCTCACCACAGTCGCGGCAGAGACCATACAACTCCAACTTATGATACTGAATGGAGAAACCCAATCGACGGACGACCTGTTCCTGCAGCGCCTCGATCTCAGAATTTGCGAACTCGGTAATTTTGCCGCACTCGGTACAGATGATGTGATCGTGGTGGCGCTCACTGGAGGCGTGTTCGAACAGGGCGCGCCCATCGCCGAACTGCCGCTCATGGGCGAGACCGGCGTCTTTCAGGAGCTTGAGCGTCCGATAAACGGTGACGAGCCCGATCCGCGGGTGCCGACCCCCGACCCGGCGGTAGAGACCCTCGGCGCTGACGTGCGTCGTGGTGCCGAAGAAGGCCCGTGCGATCAACTCGCGCTGGCGCGTCGCCTTCAGCCCGGCTCGATTCAGGTACTGTTTGAATTGGAGAAGTTTATCCTGCATGGGAATGAAATCGAAAACGATTTTCAGTATCGATAAACGGGATCAGAATAATCGACGGGCTGGACCGTGTCAAGAAAAAAATTCAAATATATTCAAACGGGATCATCTACGCATTGTCGGCATTTTTCGAGTTGGTATCGCTAGAACTTCGATTCGGCTCAAGCCCGAACTCAACAATCGGGGGCATTTTTGGTGCTCCTTCAGATCCTCCGGGCTACCTACGCCATTTGGGACACCGAGACCTTCAGTACCCACGTACTCACCGCGCTTAGAGCGCTCAGCCCGTCTAAGATCACCTCCTGTACCGAACTCAATCCCGAAGATTGGCTGTTGGGAAATCGGTGTCTCCCCTCCGTCTCGTCACGATCGTAGTTGTGCCACAATACGGGGTCAAACTGCAATTTCCCACGCCGGACGAAATTGCAGTTTGACCCCATTTCATGAAGGACTGAGGGAGCATCTTCCCTGACGCGGCCTGTGTGACTGCCCTCGTTGACCGGCTCACCCACTACGCCGGGATCATCTCCATCGTCAGGGAGAGCTATCGGCGCCGCGAGGCGGAGGCGGCGCAGGAGGCGCGATAGTCCAGGCGCTGAGACGCCGGCCCTTCCGACGACCAGGACCTTACTATCTACTTGCAACCAACTGTGTTGACGGAATCAGACCCCTGGATCATCTGTCCCCTCAAGGTCACTCCTGTGAGGGAGGCAGAAGCATCCCCACACTGGATGCCCGTGTCCTGGGTGTCGAAGTGGAGGATCATATCGGTGTCCCCATCCTTATCAACGTCCTTTAGGGCCCAGTGCGCTGGAGAAGCTTCAGTCCCGGTTCGACCAAAGTGGACTGTGGTCGGGTCCACCGTGGTGGCATCAAAAATGTCGGTCGTAAGGATAGCCACTGGGATTTTTCCTTTGCTCTTAGGATTGATGCTGTTCGGAACGCTACCTGGTTTGATGTCGAGAGTCACGGGGGTGACCCCAGAGAACTGAGACAGAGCTTGCGCGGCCTCCTGGAGTGAAGTGATCAGTGCTGGATCCGTCAGCATCTCTGGAAAGCTGACCACATCGGCGCTTGGGCTTAGGGCTATAAGTGAGTTGCGAATCCGCTCGATGGTTGCACTGTCTGCGCCCAGTTGGGTGAGTGCCTCCGTTAAGAAAACCGGAAGGCCGTGGGCAGCCACGTCCCTCTGGAAATTAGCAATATCATCCGCCGTGATGAGGATACTAGGTCTTCCGGTGGCCTGCAGCGCTATCTGCACATTCGCACGAAGCTCAGGCTGTACGTTTAGCGCAGTTGCCAACTGCGAGGCAAAATAAGCTGCTGCCTGCATTTGTTGTGATTTCCAAAAAGCATCACCAGCTTCCTCGGCTCCCTGTGCACGTTCGACAGATGTGAGCAATGCTTTCGTAAACCCAATTTCTTGCGCTAGATTACTGAACAGAGCGTTCCAGGCATCGCTCTCTGCGCTGGTCACTCCGTCCTGAACAGTGACAGGTGGGAACGATGGTATCTCTGGTTGGGCAACGACTGTGAAATTGGGGTCTGGCGGGTCTTGATGTATTAAATCGGAGAAGTAGGCTACGAGAAGCGAAATTCCACTAAATAGCCCTGCTGGACCGCTACACTGAACCTGCCCAAGGAGAGTACAGCCGCTTGCCACAAGGGCCCCAGCTCGGCCAAGTCCATTCGTTATATTTGCCAGAGTCCGTGCATCATCCTTCACGTTCTGCGGGAATCTGCTCTGATGGTAAACTTGTGCGTGTAGCTCAGCGCGCCATTGGGGCCATATAACCGCTAAAGCGCAACACGTTACGGCAAGCACAATGGCTATGAGCTTTCTTGCATTGCGGTGGATTGGCACCATCAGTCTACCTCCTATCTGTTTTGGGTTTGGGGTTCAATGGAATGCTTGACGTGACTAGAAGAGGACAGTTGTGCGATCACCCCTAAAAGCGTAAACATGATGATCACAACCCATTGGCGCAGGAGGGTTAACTCGAACATGCCTGCAAGACAAAAACTTACTAACCCGGCAACCGCGCCCGCTCCGAATATGCGCGTTTCGCTCGATGCAACGCGTTGGATGCTGCGCGCTGATGAAACTCCGCGAGCCAGCACGAACCCAAGTGCCATCAAGCCGATGATTCCCTGCTCAGCAAGAACCTCGAGATAGAGATTGTGCGCCCATGGTACGACGCGGGGATCTGTGAAAAACCAGGGCGGGAGGCTAAGGCGCTGCAGATATGATCCGTAAAAGAGGACGAACGTGTGCGCTCCGTGCCCTAACAAAGGAGCATGAAGAAACATCGCCCACGCAGCCAACCAAAGCGGAATTCTTCCACTTCCCTCCCAATGGCGACCGAACCTTGCAACGAGCGGAAAACCTAGGGATGCATCTATAAGCAGTATCAGGATAGGAATCGTAAGGCCACAGATCAAGCCGAGCCGAGGTCGCACGAGTGCGGCCGCGAAGGTGATGGAAGTAACCATGGTCAGCATCGCAATTCGGCTCTGAAAGATGCCCACAACACACACGCTCAAAAGGACAGAAAGGAGGGCTAATATTCCAACCACACTGCGGGGTTCACGGTATGCCAAGACCAACGACAGAGGGGCCACTACAGCAAGGAAGGTGACATCATTCTTTACCAGGAGAATGGGACTTCTCACATTCGATACCCAGACATCTGGTTCCACCTTACCGTTCTTCCATGCAGCCCAAAGTAACATGCACGCAAGCCCAAGCCCAACAAGGGAAAAGGTAAGGTACAGCAGGCGCGTGTCCTGAATGCTATCAAAGTGTTCAGCGATCAAGAAGAAGAGGAGAGCTGCCGGTACTAGAGGTGCACTCAGTCGCAGACTTCTGCCGAAGTCCTCGGACACAAGAATCGACAGGCCTGTCGCACCCAGAAAAACAAGTGCCGGAAGGACGAATGGTGAACCGGCGGCGGGGCTCTTTTTGAAGCTGGTTACTGTTGCGAGAATGCCGATTAGAGCCAGCGCAGTCAATGGGATGTCCCACCCAAGCTCTAACGGTACCGCAAAACTGGCAATGTACGCGCAGACCCCTATCGGCCCGAACGCCGATGTCCGGTATAAGTGGAGCAGAAAAGGCTTACCAAGGTGAACCCACTTCATCGCCGTTCTTCTTTTAAACACTGAAGCTAACTTTGCCAACTTATCTTTTTAATAGATTAAACAGCCATTATATAGGAGGAGATGAGGATCCACACTCCTCCGTCAAGAACCATTCGGCTATTGCGGTTACTGGTTAGAGAGTTTCCTTGACCCACGGACGCGAGAGGGTGCACCCCTCCAGGGAACTCACGTTTCGAATGAGCATCGACCTTCATGCGCATGAGTATCGGCTTGAAGCGCTCCCATTGCGGTGCTCGCTTGCTACTGCAATATGAGAGAAACCCTCTTGTTCCATGAACGCATACTAATAATACCATGCTCAGCGCGTCCCGGCAGTACTGGGAATACCCGGTAGTGAGTCGAGGGGGGCGTGGGTGGAGCGGACCCACAATGGAAGCGTGCGCAAGAGCTCGGATGTTCTGAGACGGCGTCAATTCCACCAGACAGCCCTCTACAACGAGTTCTATCGGTGGGTCGAGATGGACACACGATGGTAATCCATCTGCCAGGCGCCTCCTCCCTGATCATCGGCATTGCACTGTGCCGATGTATTCGACCCGCTCTGCCGCGCGACTGAACCCGATGCGTGTGTACACACGCTCGGCCTCCGGCGTGGCGACCTCGAGTGCGATGAGCGCGGCACCTGCTTCGTGGGCGAGGCGCGCCGCATACGCGGTGAGCAGGCCGGCCAGACCGCGCCCGCGAAACTCCGGAGCGGTGGCCATCCCGGTGATATGCCCCACGCCGGCGGCCGTGTGCAGGTGTACGGCTGCGGCAAGCTGTCCATCCACCCAGGCGCCGAGCTGGCGCATACCCGCCGTACGCATGCGCGCAACCAGCCTGGCGCGCAACGTTGGCTCCTGCCATGCCGACTCGCCGGAGCCGAAGCTGACACTCAGGATGCGCCCGGCGGCTCGCATATCCTCAGGCCCGGTCTCGCCCAGGCGCACGTCTGCCGGTATCGGAGGGTCGGTCGGTTCGTACTGAAACATTACGTACTTGTGGGACTCAAGCGTACATCCAGACGACTGCAATGCCTCGATGAGCCCTTCGGGTGCTGTCTCACGCGTGAAATTGAAGTGCGGGCTATGGCCCCGCGCGCGGTAGTGCGCCATGACCTCCTCGATACGCTCACGTCCTGGCGTTGCGCTCCACGGTACGACGTCGGCATAGTTGTACGAGGCAACGGTGATCTCGTCGTTCACGAACAGCACGAACGGATGCTTGATCGCCACCAGGCAACCCATGGACTGGTTGCGCTCGACGAGGTAGGTTTCGTAAGACTCCAGGCGATTACGAAGCGACGCGTTCATTAACGCACCTTGTTGTGAGTGAGGCTCAGGGTTCTTTGAGGAATGCCAGAACGACGCGGTTAAACTCTTCGGCGTGGGTGAGGACCAATGCGTGTCCGCCGCCCTGGATCACGGCCAGCCTAGCGTCGGGGATTCGCACGTGGAGTATTCTGGCAAAACGCATCGGTGTCAGGATATCGTCATCGCCGACTACGATCAGCGTCGGCGCCGCAATCCGGCTCAAGCGATCCTCGGCATTGTGACTCAGTGCGGCCTCGACTTGACGCGCGTACACGTCGGCAGGCGTGAAGTATGGGTCTTCCAGAAATCGGGCGATGGCCAAATCCACCAGTCCTGGGGTACGATAGTTCTGGTACGTGAAGACCCACGGACTGGTGGCGCGCGCATACTCTTGTCGGCTGAAGCGGGCTCGCATCAAGGCGAAGGAGTGCAATACGTCAGCGCCGCGTCGATCGGATGAGGTGTAGGTCGAGACAAGGACCAGCCGTTTCACCCTGGCAGGATGGGTAATCGTCAACTCCTGCGCGATTGCCCCACCCATGGAAAGGCCCACGATGTGGGCGTGGTCAATGGCGAGCGTGTCCATCAGACGGATGACATCATCGGCCATGGTCTTTATCGTATAGGAACCCGGCGAGCGATCACTTTGGCCGGCATCGCGATTGTCGAAGGTGAGGCACCGGAAGTGCCGGCTGAACAGCGGTATCTGCAGCGCCCAGACTCGGTGGTCGATGCCGAGCCCGTGGATCCAGACGATCGGCTCGCAGTGACCGTCTTCCTGGTAAAAGAGCTCGATCTGGCCGACCCGAACCTTTGGCATAGTGGCGATTGTAAGGGGGCAGGGTATGGATGTCAATCGATCTGGTGAGGGACGGATGACGCGAGGCGCGCGAGGACTGGCGGCGGGGGTTTGGGTAGCCTGTCTTTTCGCCGCGCTTGGCGTCTGGGCCGGGGGCATGGGGAGTTGGCGTGCTGCCGCGCCCATGCCGCTCGAACGGACCGAGGTGGCGACGGCAACCCTCGGTGGAAAGATCTACGTGATCGGTGGGTTCAAGATGTTCTTTGTCGGTGGCGTCACCGATGCCGTTCAGGCGTACGACCCGGTGCTCGACCGGTGGGAGGACCGGGCGTCGCTTCCCCAGGCGCTGCATCACGTGGCAGCCGCTGCCTTAGACGGCAAGCTCTATGTGGTCGGTGGGTATCGGAATGTCTGGCCCTGGCAGCCGGTTGCGAGCCTCTGGCGCTACGATCCCGCCACCGACCGCTGGCAGGCGGCGAAGCCGATGCCGACCGCGCGCGGGGCGCTGGCCGTGGCGGTGCTGAATGGAAAGCTTTATGCAGTGGGCGGGATGGCTGGCCAAGTGCTCCATGTCAACGAGGAGTACGAACCGGCCACCGATACCTGGCGCAAGCGGGCGCCGATGCCGACAGGTCGCGATCACCTGGCGGCCGCGGCGCTAGAGGGCAAACTGTATGCCGTCGGTGGCCGCATCGGATCGATGGACCGGAATCTGGCCGTTACGGAGGTTTACGATCCGGTCGCTGATCGCTGGGAGGCGAGGCGGCCGATGCCGACCGCCAGGGGTGGCATCGCTGCCGTTGCCCTGGGAGATCGACTGTTTGTCTTCGGTGGCGAGGAATCTGCAAGGACCATGGCCCAGACTGAAGCCTACGATCCGGTTGCAGACCAATGGACAGCTATGGCGCCGATGCCGACGGCCCGTCATGGTCTCGGCGCGGCAACCATCGGCGGCAAGATCTACGTCATCGGCGGTGGCGTCAAGCCCGGCGCCTCGAAGAGTGGTCTCAACGAGGTCTTCGACCCCGGCCCATGACGCAGCGGTCTGGGTGTGAGCCCGCTTGTGGAAAGGCAGTCATACTACAAAACCTGGAAAGTCTGACCCAACGGTTGGAACTCAGCAACTTCCTGCTTTTCTAATTTCTGCCGAATTTGCTCAAAACGCTTGATGGTTTCAGCCTCGTACAACCGCTCCCCACACCGTAGGCATACGTCGGCATGTACTTTGAGCACAGCCGTATGCACTCCACCCTTGAGCAATTTTTCTACTTCTTTTTCCACCAATTCACCGCTACAAACGGGACACTTTTCAAAAGGCTTCATTTCTTTCTCCTTGTCCGCCAATCTACCCATCGTTCAGGATCGGGACGATACACTGTGATTAATACCGACCATTTCGTCTCCGGGTTGTATGCCCATACACTATGTATCGGCTCGCCCGTGAAACTATTACCATAAATCAGGCAACTTGGATACGGCTTGTCGGAGGGATATGCTTCGATAATCTCACCTTGCAAGACACTGAAGAAGATTTCATCGAAGGGCAGGCGGTCCGCCTGTGCTTCTTCGTCAGCATGGTCAGTAATACGGATGCGATTATCTCGTATAGCATCAATAATGTCTTGGATGTTCACTGTAAGACGCCTGCTTCTATTTTACCTGATTATTCAACTGAGATGGGTACAAAGGGCTGGCAAACGAAAAGGTCAGCGACGGGAGCCAGTCGCTGATGACATTCGATTTGTCTCTGAGCGAATCAGCTGGCTCCCGTTCGCTGCACCGTCTGGTTCGTCAATGTCCGTGCGATCAGGTCCGCCAGTCTTTAACGACGAGCCCCCAGGACCCGGCATGATACTGAAGAAAGCGTCTGCACGCCCAATGAACGCTTCGACATCGCCATCGAAAACCTCTCCTCCGACGCACCGACAGTACTCTCTCGTGATACTCGCCTTTGCAGCCTCTTCCCATGTGCGCTTGCAGGGCCAAGACCTAACGAGCTCTAATGTCGGAGCACTCGTGCGGTGATCCGATAATCGCACGTCCAAGTTGTCGGTGTACCCGATCTTTAGCCGATCAGAAAGGTCGTCGGGGTGTAACTGAATGATGTAGAAGTAGCCAAAGTCGCTGTGCTTCGCGATCTCGTTACCAGACGCAGGAATAGGCAGGCGAGGCCTGTAGTCGCGGATCAGGCGGTCAGCGTCGTCTCTCGGCAGAGACACTGCGTTACGGCGACCGCGCTGAGGTCGTAAGCCAAGAGCAGTGGATCGCCGCTTAACCAACCGCAGGGCGTAGTCCTTGTTGACGCCGAGTTCTTCAGCAATTTTCTTTATCGGGACCATTTCCATCTGCGATTTCTCGGGCAACCTGACACTGCTATGGCGAACTATTAAGTGAACCGCTTAACCGGCTGAATGGACGGCGCGGCGTATCCCGAAAACAGAACAACCCTTTGGGGCTCACAATCCCCCAAAGGGCCGTGATAAATTCCTTCAGTCTGACGCTGGTCCGGTTCGCGTGTTGGTTCCTACTGGCCGTCATGACCACGCTCCCTCTTCCCGCGGAACAGGTGCCCCTATTTGCCGCAAGGCAGGGCTGTCGAAGTGGCCCGATGATAATGTCCGGTTCAGGCAGGGGTCAAGGGAAAAGTACGAACGAGGAAAACAGAAAATGGGGCAACGGCGTGGTATGATCTCGGTGTTGACGGGATTGTTTTGGAAGGCTATACTATACCGTAGTAGGGTATCAAATCTGAAATCCTTTCAGAGGCAGAGATGATGGACGAAGAGGCGAAGCAAAAGGCGCTGGCGCGCCTGAGCCGGATCGAGGGCCAGGTGCAGGGTGTGCAGCGGATGGTCGAGGAGGGGAAGTATTGCGTTGATATCCTGCTCCAGCTCTCCGCTATCCAGGGCGCGTTGGAGCAGGTTCGCAAGATTCTCCTGGGCCGTCATATCGAATCGTGTGTCGCGGAGGCGATGGCCTCCGGGCGGGCGGAGGATCGGCAGAAGAAGATCGAGGAGCTCCTCGAGGTCTTTTCGCGCTACGGCCGGTAGGGGTCTGAGGCGTTTACGATGCGATACGATACGATCGTGGTCGGTGGCGGGCCTGCCGGGGCGACGGCCGCGCTGCATCTGGCAAAGGCAGGCGCCAAGGTGCTCCTGCTGGAGCGGAGGAGACTGCCGCGCTACAAGGCGTGTGGTGGCTGCCTGTCGCGGCGGGTGGAGCGGCTGCTTCCGTTCGATCTGGAAAAGGTGAACGAGGAGCCGATCACCGGCCTCACCTTCACCTATCGTAGTCGCAATCCGGTCGAGGCGACCTTTGCGGAGCCGGTGGCCTACATGGTCTGGCGCGATAAGTTCGATCAGGCTCTTTGCCGCCAAGCGATTGAGGCCGGAGCCGAGTTACGGGATGGACAGGCGGTGCGAGCCGTCAGGGCATCGGCGAGCGGTGTCGAGGTTGATGTCGATGGCATGAAGGCGACGGCCGATTTTGTGGTTGGGGCCGATGGCGCTTGCGGCGTCGTCGCTCGGGATCTGTTTCCGAATCGGGCGCAGCCAAGGCTGGTGGGACTGGATGCGGAGCTGCCCTTGACAAGCGCGGGTGAGGCCGCGTTGAAGGGCCGAGTGATTCTCGATGTGGGTCGAGCCCCAGGGGGGTATTGCTGGGCCTTTTCAAAGCGGGGGGTCGCCTCTGTCGGCGTGGCGGTCGACCGCAAGGCAGCGAAGCAGGTTCTGCCGTGCCTGACGAGCTTTCTCAACTCCAGCGACTTCAGAGACTGCAGGCCGGTGCGGACCACCGGCGCGCTGCTCCCGATCTATCATGACGGGACCGGCCCGCTTTACCGCGGACGCGCGCTGCTTACAGGCGACGCGGCATGTCTGGTCGATCCCTTTCTTGGGGAAGGGATCTACTACGCTATCCAAAGCGGACAACTGGCGGCACAGGCAATTCTCACGGCTGGAAGCCACGGCGGCGACCTCTCGTCGTATCAGGCGGCGGTGTCGACGGCGATTATCCCGGAGCTTGAGGCAGCCGGGCGGCTGAGCCGCGTGGCCCATCGGGCCACCTGGCTGTGGTTTCAGGTGCTGAAATGGCGTCTCGGATTGATCGAACACTACCGAAAGGTTCTGATCGGCGAGACGAACTACCGTGTGTTCGAGGAGCGGGCCTGGGCGGGAACGCCTCGGCCTCTAGCCATGCTGTTCGGGGTCTGGGGTGATCGAGGCTACCTCAACCCGAAACGCAACATGTTGGGAAGCGGGTAATGGCGAGAGATCCGATTTGTGGCATGGATGTGCTTCCCGAGGAGGCGGCAGGTACGAGCCGCTACAAGGGTGTGGACTATTATTTCTGTGCAGCGGGCTGCAAGGAGGCGTTCGACAAGTCGCCGGAACAGTATGTGACTGAATCCCCCCCCCCCCCCCCCCCCCCCCC
>NZ_JAQUOY010000030.1 GCF_028716865.1 Candidatus Methylomirabilis sp.
CTGAACTACTTCTTGACCGATAACCTGGCTCTTGTGGGACAAGTGGGCTTACATCATATCTCAAATGCGCACCGCAAAAGCCCCAACGTCGGCGTCAATTCGGTCATGGGTCTGCTGGGGGTCTCGTATTACTTTTAAGCCTTACTCTCGGCTGCCGCCGCGAACCCATTTATTCGGTGTGCCATCAAGAGGAGAGCCCTCGCCTGGTCGCCAGAGTACCGACTGCTCAATCTGCTTGGCAAGGGTGAAGTCCTTTTCAGTGACCCCTCCGGCGGCATGAGTCCTCAGCTTTACCCAGACCTTTCCCCATGTGACCTCCAGGTCAGGGTGATGCCAGGCGGCCTCAGCCAGGTAGGCAATCGTGTTGACCAGCATCAGTGTGGTTGGCCAACCGTCGGTATTGAACTTCCTCCTGATCCATCGCCCCTCAAGGTACCACCCTGGCAACTCTTGCTCCAAACGCTTGACCACCTCTTCGTCCGAAATGACCGGGCACTCTTTGCCTTTTGACATGGCCCCTCCTCATCTGTTGAACTAATAACATACCTACCTCCTACTCGAAATGTAGGGTACGAGCCATCATTGGGCAAGCGGATTCTGGCGCGGTAAGTCCCCATAAAAAGAAAGCGCCCCAGAGATGGTCACTGAGGCGCATTCTTTTCTGTGCGGTTAAGTCAGAGGGTCAAAGGCTGCTGGAACCCCGCCCTTAATGGTGTATCTGCCGATGCTTCACGCCTTCGTAGCGGGTTCCGGCGATCTCCTTCAGGCGCTTGAGATCATGCCTTGCCTCCATCCATCGCACCCCTCCGGAGACAGAGCGCATCATGAGGGAGGTTGTTCGCGCGTATCCTCCCGTATAGCGGACCCCACGAAGCAATTCGCCATCGGTGATGCCGGTAACTGCCACAAACACATTTCTCCCCTTGCAGAGGTCGTCCACAGTCAAAATACGATCCAGATCGTGACCCTCCGACTCGAGGATCTGCCTGTCTTGTTCATCTCTCGGCCAGAACCGACATTGCATCTGACCACCCAAACACTTTAGTGCGCAGGCGATGAGCACCGCCTCCGGCGAACCCCCCGTCCCCATGAGGACATCAATGCCGGTGTCCTCTTCCATTGCCGCCATCACCCCTGGTGCAACATCCCCCTCACTGATCAGTTTGATCCGGGCTCCGGCCTCTTTCACCTCTTTGATGAGGCGCTCGTGGCGTGGCCGATCGAGCATGACCACCGTGAGGTCATCGACCTCCCGGCCCTCAGCCTTGGCGATCTGTCGCAGGTTCTCTTTGACGGGAGCATTAATGTCGATTACCCCCGCAGCCCGAGGCCCGACGACAATCTTGTCCATGTAGGCAAGCTGGGTAGAAAACAGCGTGTGCCGATCGGCAAGCGCAGCCACAGAGATCGCGCCTGGTCGGCCGTTGGTCAGGAGGGTGACGCCATCAATCGGATCTACGGCGACATCAAGAGCCGGGGTGGAACCTGTGCCGACCCGCTCTCCCACATGCAGCATGGAGCCCTGATCTTTCTGCCCCTCCCCAATCACCACCGTCCCGTCAATATCCAACGAGCTCAGGGCATAGCGCATCGCGTCAACGGCGGCTTGATCGGCGCCATCACGGTCGCGTCTGCCCATCAGGCGAGCCGCCGCCAAGGCAGCAGCCTCGGTAGCCCTGCTGAGCTCGAGAGCCAGGTTTCGATCCATTAGCTCGGTCATAGTATAATTTCCCTCCCTTATACCCTTCACCCTGTTCCGTTCCTGCCCCTCTTACGAGACCTATGCCAGGAGTTCCGTAGCTCGGGACACCACATGCTCAGCGGTAAAGCCGAATTGCTGCATGAGGACTTGATACGGAGCTGAGGCTCCAAATCGTGTCATGCCAATCACCCCTCCGAGCAGGCCTACGTAGCGGTGCCAACCGTGCGGAGATCCTGTCTCGATAGCAAGGCGGGCGGTGACCGTTGGGGGAAGTACCTCGTTGCGATACGCCTCCGGCTGTCGATCAAACAACTCCCAACTTGGCATACTGACAACGCGCGCGGGGATTCCTGCGTCGGCCAGTCGTCCCCACGCCTCCAGGGCCAGGTGCACCTCCGACCCGGTCGCGATGAGAATGATGCGCGGACGACCCTGGTCGGCATCAGCCAGAATATATGCTCCCTTTAAGAGGAGTTCGGCGGGCGGAAATTTGGTCCGGTCGAAAACTGGGAGCTTCTGCCGGGTGAGGGCCAGTACCACCGGCCCGCCGCGGTGTTCCAGGGCGGCACGCCAGGCGACGGCGGTTTCTGTCGCGTCGGCAGGGCGGATGACTGTGAGATTCGGTATGGCCCGGAGGGAAGCCAGATGCTCAATCGGCTGGTGGGTGGGGCCATCTTCGCCCAAGCCGATGCTGTCATGGGTAAAGACATAGATCACATGGATATGCGACAGCGCAGCGACTCGGATCGCCGGACGCACGTAGTCGGAAAAGACCAGGAAGGTCCCACCATAGGGAGTCACGCCCCCATGGAGTGCCATGCCGTTCAGGATCGACCCCATCGCGTGCTCTCGAACGCCGAAGTGGAAGTTTCGGCCCCCGGGGGTTGACTTCTGAAAGTCGCCACATCCTTTCAGGTAGGTGTTGTTGGATGGGGTCAAGTCAGCCGAGCCGCCGATAAGGGTCGGCAGGGATGAGGCGATGGCATTGAGCACCTTACCCGAGGCCTCACGGGTTGCCAGGCTGCCGCCGGCCTGGGTAAAGACCGGCATCTTCTCGACCCAGCCCTCGGGGAGTTGACCGCTCATCTCCCTGACCCACTCTTCGGCCAGTTCGGGATATGCAGCAGCGTAGGCATCGAACCGAGCCTGCCACTCTGTTTCCCAGACATGACCCCGCTGCAACGCCTCTCGAAAGTGAGCTAGCGCCTCATCGGGAATGTAGAACGCGGGTTCCAACGGCCAGCCCAACGCCTCCTTGGTCAGCCGCACCTCCTCTTCTCCAAGAGGCGACCCGTGCGCCTCTGCCGTGTCCTGCTTATTGGGGCTGCCGTAGGCGATGTGAGTCCTGGCAACGATGAGCGACGGACGGTCATGCTCGGCCTGGGCCGCGCTGATCGCGGCCTCGATCATGCTGACGTCATTTCCATCCACGCGCTGGACATGCCACCCATAGGCCTCAAAACGCTGTCCAACATTCTCGGTGAAGGCCAAGTCAGTGCTACCGTCAATGGTAATCCGATTATCGTCGTACAGGTAGATGAGTTTGCCCAAGCCAAGGTGTCCGGCAAGAGAGGCCGCCTCGGAGGTCACCCCCTCCATGAGATCCCCGTCGCTCACGATGGCATACACATAGTGGTCAACGATCGGGTGTCCTGGTCGGTTGAAGTGGTGGGCTAAGAATCGCTCGGCGATCGCCATCCCAACGCCGTTACCGAAACCCTGGCCGAGGGGACCCGTTGTCGTCTCCACCCCCGGTGTCATGCCATGCTCCGAATGTCCTGGGGTTCGGCTACCCCATTGGCGAAATCGCTTGAGTTCATCGAGAGGGAGGTCGTACCCGGTCAGGTGCAGGAGACAATACAGCAACATGCAACCATGGCCGGGTGAAAGGACAAACCGATCACGATTCAGCCACGAGGGATGAGTCGGATTATGTCTGATGAAGCGCGCCCACAGGACGTACGCCATGGAAGCGGTTCCCATGGGAAGGCCCGGATGCCCCGAGTTCGCCTTTTGCACTCCATCCATTGCCAGCGTTCGGATGGTATTGATACACAACTGATCGAGCGATTCCTGATCGGTTTTCACTGATCCCCCCATACCCCCGGCCTCCTAAGCTCTAATCCCTCCACTCTGTTTTGTAGATTATCGGTAGCCCTGTCATTGTTTTCATTACCGGCCTGTCAGCCCTGGCGACCCGATACGCCGGCATCGAGACCTCATCCGTTTTCACTGTCTATGATGATTTTGCGTCTTTCTTAACGCCCCAGAGCCGCTGCTGATCACGTTTGAGGTCTTGAGAGGCCACGTAGGCGGCGAGGTCGGCCATCCGACATGAATACCCCCACTCGTTGTCATACCAGGCCACTACCTTCACAATCCGGTCCTTCAAGACCAGCGTCATAAGAGCGTCCACGATGGAAGAATGGGGATTCCCCTTGAAGTCCATCGAGACCAACGGCCGGTCACAGACATCGAGGATCCCACGAAGAGACCCTTTGGCTGCTTCCCGAAAGGCAGCATTCACCGCATCGATCGTCACGTCGCGATCAACCTCCGCAACAAGGTCAATCACAGAGACCGTGGGTGTTGGGACCCGAAACGCCATCCCGTTGAAGCGGCCGGCAAGCTCGGGAATCACCTTCACAAGGGCCCGCGCAGCCCCGGTGTCGGTCGGGATGATATTGAGGGCCGCGGCCCTTGACTCTCGAACGTCTTCCGCTCCACGATCGTGAATAGATTGCGAATTCGTGTAGCTGTGCACTGTGCTCATAAACCCCCATTGGATCCCGAATGCGTCAAGGAGCACCTTCGCCACCGGCGCGAGGCCATTTGTCGTGCACGACCCGTTGGAGATAATCTGGTGAAGGGCCGGATCGTATCGCTCCTGGTTGACACCGAGAACAATGGTGAGGTCCTCATCCTTTGCGGGAGCTGAAATCAGTACCCGCCTCGCCCCTCCTGCCAAGTGTTTTTCGGCTTCCTGACGCTTTGTTCCCCGCCCGCTGCACTCCAACACGATGTCGGCCCCTACGTCCGACCAGCGAAGTTTGGTCCAATCGCGCTCCCGGAAGACCGAAATTCGCTTCCCATCCACCCGCATGCTGCCCTCGTCGCTCTCTACCTTTGCGGGGAAGGGACCGTAGTTGGAGTCGAATTCCAGCAACAGCGCATCGGTGTTCGCGCCGGCCGGATCGTTGATGGCCACCAGATCGAGACCCGGCTTTTGCTCCCACGCGGCCCGAAACGCCAGCCGACCGATTCGCCCGAATCCGTTGATGGCGATCCCCGCCATTGATTATCCCTCTGCCATTTCTGCAAGCCCTTCTTGCGGAGCTGTCTGTCGTGCTTCTCTCGCTTGGAGCAGGTAATAAATGGCTAACAATTGTACAAGGACCAAGGGATCACTATGACCGGACGCATCACCTTCAGCAAAGCTTCCGAGCTGATCGGGCGCAAGGTCCTGGATTAATTTCATCGGGGAGAGGAGATGGGCCCAGATCCTTTGCTCCAGCCCTGCCGCCGTCTGGGGGTGGATGGATCCATCGATCTCCAGGGTATGGAACGGCTGACCATAATAGTCTTCATCAACCAACCGGACGGCCCGGCGCGTCTTCCGTCCCATCGCCTCCTTGAGGAGTTCATCCAGGCCGGTCTTCGGCAGGTTCCGGCTCAGGAAGAGGCGGACATTCAGGTGGGCATTATCCTGAAGATTCGATGAGTCGTCTGGAGGGTAGAACCGGATAATGAGATCGGAATATTCCTTCTGGGGTTCGATATGCTTTCTAATATCCTCCTGCCTGGCCTCAATCTCCTTCATGACCTGCTCAATGCTGTACCCGCGTCTCCCGGCATCTCTCTGGATCTTCCATGCCCGCTTCAGCTCCTCATCCGGGTCCAGATACACCTTCAGGTCAAAGACATCCCTGAGCTCCTGGGTAAAAAATGGGAACAGGCCGCCGATGATGACAATCTGCTTTGGCTCAACCTCCTCGGGTTCTGCGAAGCAGCCGGTTGAATGATCATACACCGGCTTAATGATCTTTTCGCCGTTCTTGAGCTGCCAGGCATGCTTGCCCATTAAGGCCATGTTGTTGGCCGCCGGATGCAGGGCGGTAAGCCCATAGGTCTTGCGCTGAGCGCGGTCGAACGTGTGGTAATCATCAAGATTGATGTTGGTAATCTTCTCGGCACCGAAGATTTTGTAGATGCCGCCAACAAACGTGGACTTCCCGGTCCCACTATCTCCGCCGATACCGAGCAGAAGCGGGGTGATCTTCGCCATCTGAATCACCTCCCTTTACCTGACTTGCATTGATGACGGAACAATGTTGTGGCGTTTGGGCTGGTCAATAACGATCTCGCCGCCACTTCACAGTTGAAGATGCTACCATCCGTTTTACTGTACGGCGATAGTCGTATTGCCACCCCGTTTCCGACCTCGCGCGGACGGAATTCTACCACTTGCCCCTATTATCTGTCTAGCGGTTGTTTTAAAATGAAGAGTAAATCTGACTTGACATCCGGTGAGGCGGTGCGATAGCTTCCAGGTAGCCACATGAGGGTACTATGTGAGGAGACATCATGGCTACGTTTCGCATCAGGGTCGACCACGAAAATCTCAAATTCAGCTCGGGCCACTTCGTGCTCTTCGGTAATGGCAAGTGTGAGTCCCTTCACGGCCACAACTACAGAGCATGGGTGGAGCTGGAGGGGGCGCTTCAGCCGAGTGACTACGTCCTCGATTTCCTCTGTGTCAAGCCGCTCATGAAAGAGATCTGCGAGTTGCTGGACCACAAGGTCATGCTGCCGACTGAGAATGCCGACTTGAAGATTGAGCAAGGCGATTCGGTGGTCGGGGTGACCTATGGCAAAAAGCAGTACAGTTTTCCGGCGGAAGATGTGCTGCTGCTTCCGATCCACAACACCAGCGCGGAGCTGTTGGCCAGGTATATCTGCGGGGTATTGCGGGAAGAGATCAAGAGCCGATACGGAGGCAACGGTGTGACCGCAATCAGGGTTGGCGTGCAGGAATCGTTCGGGCAGGAGGCCTGGTACGAGGAGGCCTTCTAAGCCTCTGCCTCCACGCGGATCAGATCGCGGCGTGTGATGGCGCCGTCGTGCAGCGCGGTGGCCAGCAGTACCCCTGAGGCGCCAGCGCGCTGCAGCCGCACAAGCTCTGTAGCCGATGCAATCCCGCCACCCACGATGAATCTCATGCCGGGCGCAGCCGCCGTGGCCCCGCTGAGCAATTCTGTGTCTGCCCCGCCGCCCGTACCGATCCTGTCCATTTTCAAAAAGATCGCCTCACGAAATCCGAGTGACAGTAGGCGCGTCGCTACCACGCACGGGTCGCTCGATTCGGTTGAGGGGTCTCGCCAGATGACAGCCCGATCCTTGAGGTCGATACTAAAGAGCGCTCTTCCAGTTCCTAGTACGGCGAGGAGCCGCGAGGCCGCGTCAAGATCCACCAGTGATTCCGACGCAATAACCACCTTCTTGACGCCACGGTCGAGCAGCGACTTCGCCTGCTCGATGCTGCGAATGCCGGCATCAACAAGGAGTTTAACCTGTGGCTGAGAGGCGGCCATCTTGTCGATGATAGCGAGATTCTCGCCTTTTCCCATGATGGCATCCAGATCGGCAATGTACACCATTTTACTCTCGAGGATGTCACGGTACGCCCCCAGGAGGGCGACGGGATCGGCTCCTTGCAGCAGAACACTCTGGATCGGTCTGTACGCCATCCGCTCTCCGCGGCGGGCATGGACCGCGATCCCTCGCATGATATCGATAACGGGTATGACCTGTATGGCAGTAATCGCTGCTTCTCCACGATGAAGATCGTTGTGCACGAATCTATCACAGCAGGAGGGCTGAGTGGAAGTCGAGTTGCCCCAACGCTGCTGGCGGAAGGACAAATGATGCTTGAGGCGCTTCTTACCGATCTGCTTCCGCTGGAAGCACATCAACTTTCAGTACAGATCGATCGGAGGTACCTTCCTCAGTTCCCTGTCCACCCGAGACTTCAGGTTGTTGACAGCGGAAATAACTACTATCAATGCCTTGCACAGATGGTCGGGGAGGCGGACGCCGCGCTTCTGATAGCCCCAGAGACAGGCGGCCTGCTCGAATCGATCACAGGGATGGTCGAGGCCTGCGGCAAGTCAGTGTTGGGTTCCAGTACTGCCGGCATCAAAGCTGCCGGCGACAAGATGCAGACATACCGACTGTTGAAGGCGTACGGCATCCCCACCCCCAGGACGCTCCGCCTTCAGCCCGCTGACGACCCGGCGTCGATTGGCCGGGAGCTTGGCTACCCTGTGGTGGTCAAACCGATTGACGGGGTGGGATGCCACGGCGTATGCGTCGCAAGACGACAATCGGAATTGGAGCGGACGGTTGCGGCAGCCAGGCAGAAGGGCCGGGGCGCAACGCTCCTCGCGCAAGCCTACATCGACGGCGTTGCCGCCAGCGTCTCGCTCCTCACCGACGGTAGCCGGTCTTGTCCTCTGACCTTGAACCTCCAGGAGATCAGAGGACGGAGCAGGCTCAGGTATCACGGGGGAAGCGTCCCTTTTGATCATCCGCTCCGTGCCTTGGCGTTCCGTCGGGCCGAGGAGGTGGTGCGGGCAATCCCGGGCCTCAAGGGGTACGTCGGGATCGATCTGGTCCTGACCGACCACGACGCGGTGGTCATCGAGGTGAATCCTCGCATCACAACCTCGTATGTCGGGGTCAGAAAGATCCTTCGGCAGAATCCGGCTGCCCTGATTCTTGACGCGGTGGCAGGCACCCTTCCGGATCCCGCCGCGATCCAAATCGTCGGGTCAGTGCGGTTTACCACTCGCTCCTGTGACGTGAGATCTCTGGGGAGCCGGCAATGATTCGGGTGATCGGATGGGATATCGGCGGCGCGAACGTGAAGGCCGCCCGCCTCCTGTTCACTGACGGGCACGCCGAGAGCGGGCGCGCGGTTCGCCGCTATTTTGAGCTGTGGAATGGCAGAGACCGCCTCCGGCCACTCTTGCAGGAGATCTACAGCGATCTGGGTTCAGCCGATGCGATGGTGCTGACGATGACCGGGGAGCTCTGCGATGCGTTCGACGAGAGGGCCGAAGGAATATCATATATCATCAATACGGTGAGAGAAGCGGCCCCTGCAATCCCGCTGTACGCCGTCGATCTCGAGGGCCGGCTCGTTCGCTTGGACCGGGAAGAGGCAGACCTCCTCACGATTGCGGCGACGAATTGGATCGCCGAGGCGTTAGTCCTGGCGAGTCGACAACCGGACTGCCTGATGGTGGATATCGGCAGTACCACCACCGATCTGATCCCGATCCTGAACGGAAAGCTCGCCGCCCAAGGCAAGCGGGACATCGAGCGGTTGGCGCGGGGGGAGCTGATCTATACGGGCGCACTCCGTACGCCTGTTGCGGCCATCGTGTCCCAGATCCCGGTGCGAGGGACAATATGTCGCATTGCGGCCGAATACTTCGCCATTTCGGCGGACGTCTATCTGGCATTGGAGAGGCTTCAGCCGGAGGACTACACCTGCGCGACTCCTGACGGCCGCGAGAAAACGAAAGAGGGGGCGCTCCGTCGCCTGGCCAGGGTGGCCTGCGAGGACAGCAAGAATCTCACGGCAGGAGAGCTTCACGCCCTGGCCGCCTACATCGCCGAGCAGCAGTTCCAACAGATTACGGAGGGGATGTTTCAGGTTCTCTCCAGGTCCGAGAACGGCCTCCATCTCCCTGTGGTGCCGGTAGGGGTCGGCACCTTCCTGGGGGAGACCTGCGCAAGGCGGCTGAACCTTACGACGTGTGACCCTCCGGCATTAACCGAGTGCGGATCTGTAGCACTGAGCCCATGCGCGGCGGCTGCCTACCTCTTAGGGGAAACGCTCTCTCATGAATAGGCATTCAACGCGGGGCTGACCCACCGGGCGAAGCCCAGTCGGTGTCGCGCCGCTGGTTGGAATCTGATTTATTGACTTAATTTTGCACTGGCAAGCCGATTAAGACTGACACCGAACTCGGCAGCCTGTATAGCGAGTTTTTGATGAACCTGGGGAGGGACACGCACCATGAATTTGCCACTAAAATGACGGGACGAGATTGGTTCGGGTATGTCCTCACCTTTCTTATGCATGTCCCTCATGACTTCGTCAACCACTTTACGAATGCCTTTTAGCGCTGATTCCGGTGTTTTTGCCAGCCAACTAAGGCTGGGAAATTCAGCACAGAGACCAGCATACTCATTGTCGTCTTCAGACCATGTGACCCGGTAGGTGAATTTATCTTTTTTCATGGGGATGATCTACCTCCAATCTTTCTATTGCAAGAAGAACCTGTTTAACCTGGTACGCTTTGGCTTTCCCATTATCATTTTGAATATTTATCCTTGGATCGCCCTGCCACGGAGTTTTGTAAATCCGATGACTGCTCCCCCCTTGACGAGGTTCGCCAAAATAATGATCGCATACTTGGCTTAACCTACTGAATCGGACATCTCGCGGATTCTGACGCATATGAGAGAGCACGTCTTCTATTCTACTCATGACTCTATAGTATCATTAGTGATATCATTGTCAAGTGCTATTGGGGGGTCGGGTATGTGGAAGGGATGAAGGGCTGCTTTAGAGTGTAGCGAAAGAGTGATCAGGCGAACCGCATGGCGGCTGAACCTTCCAACGTGTGAGCCTCGGGTATTGACTGATAGCGAATCGGTCGCGCTGAGCCCATGCGCTGCCGCGGCCTATCTGTTGGAAGAGGCGCTCTCGCATAACTAGGCGTCCAACCTGGCAATAAGCTGTGGGCGCCCGGCAGCAGCAAGCGCTGATTAGGCCGCGCCTACCTCTCGGGACGTGTGCCCACCCAAACCCGGTCGATCCGGGTCTCCGGCTTCAAATTGCACCCAGACAGCGCTGCCTACACTGGGCTGAGCACGAGACTTTGGGGGCACACAGGGCTCCGCCCAGAACGTGGCAGTGCCGAGGACTTCGGGCACCTGAACCTGAACTCGTCGCCGGTTCGTCGGATCAAGAGCATTGATTACCACTGCACGATAGATCCCGTAGAAGCTTGACATCGCTTGTCCCTGAGGTGCTCGCGCCTGTCCAAGTCTTGCTCGCGTCGGCCTAACGCGGGGCTGAGCCGCCGCGAAGCGGTCGGTTTCGTGCCCATGGTTTTCCCGGAGCGGAGCAAAAGGAGAACCAGGTATTAAATGGACGGATAAGTACAGCACGGATTGTTAGACACGGTCAAGATGAAACAATAGCTTGACGTAAACTATAGGGTTTCATTACAGCCAACAAATGGCTAATATGCAATTCACGGAGTATCCAACGTGAAATACCTGATATGCGGTCCGCGGATGAAGCGTTGAAAGCTGAATGCTGACCGCCGAAAGCTGATTGCTGAGAGCTGAATATGAAGATCGACGTCGTTATCAAGGTGGGCGGGAGCCTTGGCCGGTGGGGCGGGCTGGGAAAGCTGCTCGATTCTATCGCGCAGTGGAAGGGCGCCACCAAGGTGTTGGTGATTCCGGGTGGCGGCGTATTTGCCGATCTGGTTCGAGCAGAGTATCGCAGAGTGCGACTCACCGATCACGCCGCGCACCGGATGGCTATCCTGGCGATGGATCAGTACGGTCTTGAGCTATGCGACCTCGCCTCACGGGCTGCGCCGGCCTCCAGCTTGAATCAGGTCATGGAGGTAATCCGGAGCGGCCGGCTTCCGGTCTACCTCCCGTCACGATCCCTCGCTCGTCATGATCCCTTCACGCATTCCTGGGGTGTCACCTCGGATTCGATCGCCGCCTATATCGCTGGACGTGTCGGGGCTGATGCCCTGCTGCTGCTGAAGTCTGTGGATGGGATCTTTGCACGAGACCCGAAGATCGACCCGTCGGCATCCCTCCTGCCGCACATCACGCGCTCGCACCTCTCGCGTTACAGCGGCGTGGACCGCGAGTTTGCCAGGTGGCTGAATGGGATTGACTGCTGTTGGATCATCAACGGGACGCGCCCGGCTCGTGTCAAGGAGTGGCTGGAGTGCAGGAAAACGGTGGGGACGTGCGTGGTCACGCGGAGCGCGAGGCACAGAGTGTAGGGTGCGAAGCAAGACTCGCTTTCAGGCGTTCCACCAACGTCGTGGAAATGGAGCCGCTTCGCTGTCCTCCCTCACAGGCTGCGGTTCGTACTCCGACGATGTCGGCGCCAAGCGCCAGGGCTTTAGAAAGATCCGCCTGCTGCAAGGAGCCCGCCAAGGCGCAAAAGAGCCCCCGATCGTGGCACTGCTGAATGAAGCGAGTGATGGTCTCCTCCGGAAGGCGTTGGAAGAGCGTACGTCCGTCTTTGATGGCGGTATCGATGAGGCAGCCCTCGACAAAGGGGGCGGCGGCACCGGGAAGCTCTAGCGGATCGAGCGAACCAACAAGGACCGCATCAGCGTAGGCGCAGGCTACCAGACCCACTGTGCCGTTCGCCATCCGTAACGCGCCACTGACGGCATCAAGCAGGTTGGCCGCCTCCGCTCCTGTCCTGGCCCCCAGCAGTCCTACCTTGACGAGTCGAACCCCGCAGGTGGCCGCCCCCAGGCCGGCAAGCGCCACGGTCCCCGGAAGATTCGGGACGTCGCCGATCGATGCGCTGACAGGGGTAGCACCGCGGACAGTTCTCACGATCGCTGCGATGGTCTCCGGCCGCCCGGCGCCCAGCGATCCCTCGGCCGGGTTCTTGACATCGATGATATCGGCTCCGCCGGCCAACGCGGCTGCTGCCTCTTGCTCGTCCCGCACACTGATCATGAGCTTCATCACGCTTCTCTCTCACGGCTATTGTGTTTACGCAACCCGTTGTCTTGTATCGGAAAGCGCCGGGGAGTGTCAAGGAAGAAAAGCGTTGGTGCAGTGAAAGCGCTTTGTGGGTGTGACCAGATTACTTCCCCACGCCTCTTTACCAATACAAGTGACGACTCTCAGCTCCATGCCGCAAGCTGAAAGTCCGGCGTGAATGGGTTGACAACTCGGATACCGTCTAGCGTCCGGTTTGCACCAAAGTCCTCGCTGAAGATAACGGGAATCTGATTTAGCCGAGCCGTCGCCCAAATCTGCGCATCCCAAAAGGAGAGCTGGTGCAGTCGAACGCCTCGTACCGCTTCGAGCACGATCAACCGCGTGACGTCGAGAATAGGCCAGCTCAGCACATAGTGGCGGATCCTCTCGGCAGCCTGTTCCACCGCCATGCGCTCCGTCAGCTTACGGGTGAGCGTAACGAAGAGCTCCCCGAGGACCTGCGTCGTCAGGACTCCACGCTGCGTACCCGCCAAGTGATCCAACACGGCTAGGGCCAGGCGTTGCTTGCCGTGCTCCGAGCGGTCGTAGGCATAGGCGAGCACATTCGTATCGACCAAGACCTCACCGCTCATGGAGATCATCCCGCTTCCAGGTCCGTCTGCCAGAGACGGCACCCTCCTGGATGAGACGCTCAATAAAAGCCCGCTCTTGCTGCCAGGCGGTTGGGTCGCGGCGGAGGGGTACGAGGTGAGCCGCCTGTTGGTCCACGGCCTGACGAATGAGCGCCGCTTCCGACATCCCGAGATCGTGCGCAAGCTGTTTCAAGAGCTGCGCATGGTGGGGATCAAGATAGATTTGTTTTCGTACTTTGTGGGCCATGATTCCGCCTTCCTAAGATATACATCATCTTATACATTACAATGTGATCGGTCAAGTGAAATCGGTACGGGTTAGAAATGCGTAGGGGAAGTGCCCTCGGTCTGCGCCGATTGCCTTTTCTGCTGACCCATTTTTGCTTGCCGACCTCACCTCCCTCCGCTATAGTGGCAGCGTTCCAACCGATCGTTGATCGCTGAAAGAAGCCTGCCCCGAAACCCCCGTTCACCCTTCGACGTGCTCAGGGCGAACGGAATGGGCATTGAGCTGATAGCTTGGAGTCGCCATGGCATACGAGGATCTACGGGCCTTTATCGCGGCGCTGGAGCGGCAGGGACTGCTGAAGCGGATCACGACCCAGGTCGACCCGATTCTCGAGATCACCGAAATCACCGACCGGATCAGCAAGCAGCTCGGACCCGCCCTGCTCTTCGAACAGGTCAAGGATTCGTCGATGCCGCTCCTGATCAACGCCTTCGGCTCCGAGGCGCATCTCTGCCTGGCGCTACAGCGCGCCTCGCTGGACGAACTGGCCGAGGAACTGGACGGTATCCTTGAGTTCAAGAGTCCGGAAGGATGGTTCGAGAAGCTCCGGATGTTGCCGAAGCTCACGGAGATGGCGAGCTACCTGCCCAAACGGGTGAAGGATGGTCCGTGCAAGGAGGTGCGCATCACGAAGGATCCCTCATTTGACCTGTTGCCGACCCTCAAGTGCTGGCCGCTCGACGGCGGCCGGTTCGTGACGCTGCCCTTGGTCTTCACCAAAGATCCGGACACCGGCACACGCAATTGCGGCATGTATCGAATGCAGATCTTCGACGAACGGACAGCCGGAATGCACTGGCACATCCACCACGGCGGGGCCAGACACTATGAGAAAAACCGGCGGCTGGGACGCCGCACCGAGGTCGCTGTAGCCCTGGGGCCGGATCCGGCCACTACACTATCGGCAGTCATCCCGGCGCCCGAAGGGATTGACGAGATGCTGATCGCCGGATTTCTGCGGAAGCGGTCCGTCGAGCTTGCTCAGTGTGAGACCGTTGATCTGGAGGTCCCCGCTAATGCCGAGATTGTGCTGGAGGGGTACGTCGAACCCGATGAACTGCGCCTGGAGGGGCCGTTTGGTGACCACACCGGCTTTTACTCCCTCCCTGACTATTATCCTGTCTTTCACCTGACGGCCATCACCCACCGCCTGAATCCGATCTACCAGACCACCATCGTCGGCCGCCCACCCATGGAGGACTGCCACATGGGTACGGCCGTAGAACGGATGTCCCGCCCCCTCCTGAGAAAACAGTTACCCGAGATCGTGGACTTTCACATGCCGTTCGCCGGGGTCTTCCACAACCTTGTCATCGTCAGTATCGACAAAGCGTACCCGGGTCACGCGCGCAAGATCATGCACGCGATCTGGGGTCTCGGCCAAGCCATGTTCTCGAAGGTGATCGTCGTCGTGGACAAGGATGTGAACGTCCGTGATCCGGCCGAAGTGACCTGGAAGGTCCTGAACCACATCGACCCGGAGCGCGATATCGAGTTTGTCATGGGCCCGGTCGAAACCCTGGATCACGCCAGTCGACTTCCGAAGTATGGCTCAAAGATGGGGATCGATGGGACGCGGAAGTGGAAGGAAGAGGGATTCACGCGCGAGTGGCCGGAGGAACAGGTCATGGATAAGGAGACCAGGGCCCTCGTGGACCAACGCTGGAAAGAGTACGGATTAGGTTGATGGGAAGCTGTCAGCTATTAGCAGTCAGCTTTCAGCTTACTGACTGACGGCTGATAGCTGATCGCTGAACGCTTACTATGGAGGTGTCGGATATGCGCACTCTGTTACGACGAGCACGGTTCATTCTCTTGCTGATCGGCACACTACTGGTCGCCCAGGCGGCCCACGCTGCGCCTGTTCCGGACTTTACGCTCCCGCTCCTGAATGGAAAGTCTGTCGCGCTGAAGGACTTTCGCGGTAAGCCGGTCCTGATCAACTTCTTCCATTCCAAATGACCACACTGTCAACGGGAGGCTCCCGTTCTGGCAAAGATCTACCAGCAGTACAAGGGTAAGGGCCTCGTGATGCTGGGCGTGAACGTCGCCTGGGATAACGACGCCGACGTGCGGAAGTTTGTCGAAACGTATAAAACCCCATACCCCGTCGGACGCGACAGCGTTGGTGAGATCGGCAGACAGTATAAAATCGAAGGTACGCCGACCACCTTCCTGATCAACAGGGACGGCAGCTTATACGGACGTTCGGTCGGGGCCATGACAGAGGAGGAGTTCCAAAAATCTATCGATGGTCTCCTCGCTCAGAAAGAGAAGAAATAGGTGATCCGGGTAAGGAGATATCATATGGGAAAGTTGATGACGTCGATGATGACGGGATTCGCGGTGATGTTCGTCGCGGGGCTCTCTGTCGGCTGGGCGCAGCAGGCCACGGTCACGCTCGTGTCGCCGAAGGATGGGGAAGCCATAGGTTCCAGCCTGGTGATCCAGTGGGAGTTTAAGCAGGCGGGAGATGTCAACCACATTCATCTCTACGTGGACGGGGTCAACCCTGGGCCGCCGTTTGGGACCGCAATGGAACTCACGGGCCTCCCAAACGGGCCGCACATCGTCAGGGTCATCGCGGCGAATACGCGCCACCAAGAGGTCGGACCTGAAGCCAGCGCGACGGTGACGGTGAATAGCGCGGCGCCGACCACGCCACGGCCGGCCCCCAGGCGGAGCCGCGCGTACTAGCCGCAGGTCTCCAAGAGACGCGGGGATCGGCTAAGCCCTCCGAATCATGGGCCCTCGCAACCCTCCTGTCCCTCGGCTGGCATCTCCGCGCCGTTCACTCAGCACAGCCGCTCAGCCAGATCCTGACATCCGTTCAGCGGAGGCCTCTGCATCCATCTCATGCGTCCGAGATAGAATCGGGTTGTGTGGAAGCTTGTCGCGAGGTCAGTGCGGGTTTCCTTCAGTCTCTCGCCGGAGGAGTCGAACTGTCTCTTCGTAGACGGTCCGACGTGGCCCGATCGCCACGAGGTCGATCGCTGCAGGCGTAATATAGAAGCCTGCGCGTTTCGGATAGCCGAAAGCAATAGGCGAGGGTCTCAATGCGCCAGGGGGTGTGGCCTGTCCGCCGTCAGGCGGGCCGCTCTGCCCGGGCGATATGGTAGCTCAGCGTCTTCAGAAGGGCTGACAGGTCCACGTTCTGGACCTTTACCGAATCGGGGGCGGTCAGTTGGGCGGGGGCGAAATTTAGGACCGCAATCACTCCGCCCTCTACCAACTTGTCGAGGACGGCCTGGGCGCCAGCGGCTGGAACAGCCAAGATCCCGATCTTGATCTTCCGCTTGCGGATAACCGTCGCGATCGCCTTAGTATCCATCACCTGGATTCCATCTACCCGCCGACCGATCTTGGCCGGGTCCCGATCGAACACGGCGGCGATCTTAAATCCCTTCTCCTGGAACCCCTTGTAGGTAATCAACGCAGAGCCCAGGTTCCCCAACCCGACCAAAGCCACCTCCCACGCCCGCTTGAGGCCGAGAATCTCCTCCAGGCTATGCCGAAGCGGAGTAATGTAGTATCCCAGGCCCCTGATGCCGAACTGGCCGAAGTATGCCAGGTCTTTTCGTACCTGGGCGGAATTCAGACCAAAACGATCGGCCAGTTGTGTAGACGAGACGCTCGCCTTCCCTTCATTCTCCAGTT
Source organism: Candidatus Methylomirabilis sp. (assembly GCF_028716865.1). Lineage (NCBI taxonomy): Bacteria > Methylomirabilota (SeqCode) > Methylomirabilia (SeqCode) > Methylomirabilales (SeqCode) > Methylomirabilaceae (SeqCode) > Methylomirabilis (SeqCode) > Methylomirabilis sp. (SeqCode). The sequence goes on from NZ_JAQUOY010000030.1 coordinate 17,078, forward strand.
CTTCCACACATCTCAAGTAGATCGAAAGCCGAGTGATGGTCTTCTCAGGAATCTTGATTGCTCTCATAGACTTAAACCCTCTCATCCTACAATGGCGGAGACTGACTGCCGCGCCAGATCGAGCAAGCTCGCCGGAAACAGGCCAAGGTGAAGAGTTCCCAGCACAGACACCAGCACGGCCAAGACGGCCGCTGCGGATGCCGGAGCGAGCGGTAGCGGGGAGGCTGCCTCACTCATATACATAATGACGATGACGCGCAGATAATAGTAGACCGAAACGACGCTGTTCAGCACACCGATCACCGCCAGGCCCGGGTAGTCGCCTTCAAGGGCGGCGGTGAAGATATACAGCTTGCCCATGAATCCGGCTGTGGGAGGGATTCCGGACAGCGAGAACATGAAGACGGCCATACAGGCGGCCAGGACCGGCCGCTGCCATCCAAGACCGGCGTAGTCGGTGAGCAACAGCCGCTCTTGCTTAGACCCTTGCAATGCAATGATGACGGCGAAGACGCCAAGGTTCATCAAAGCATAGGCAACAAGGTAGAAGAGGATGCCGGCGACCCCGGATGATCCGCCGGCGACCAATGCGACCAACAGATACCCGGCATGCGCAATCGAGCTATACGCAAGCATCCGTTTGATATTGCTTTGAACCAGGGCAACCAGATTCCCCACCGTCATAGTGAGGACCGCCAGCACCCAGATCGCCACCGACCACCGCACGTGCAAGGCAGGTACTGCCAGAAGAAATACCCGCAGGAAGGCGGCAAATGCCGCCGCCTTGGTCCCGGCGATCATGAATGCGGTGACCGAGGTGGGCGCCCCCTCATACACGTCAGGGGCCCACATATGGAACGGGACCGAGGCGATCTTGAAGCCGAATCCAACCAGCAGCAACCCCCCTCCGATCATGAACAGGGGCGCAGGGGGACTCCCATCGCCAAGAAAAGCCGCAATCTGTCGAAGCTGGGTCGTGCCGGTCGCCCCGTAGATCAGGGCAATGCCATAGAGGAAAAAGCCGCTGGCAAAGGCGCCGAGCAGGAGGTACTTCAACGCCGACTCATTGGAGCGAAGCTCTGCCTTCCAGAATCCGGCAAGCGTGTACAGGGCGAGCGAGAAGGTTTCCAGCCCCAGAAAAATGACGATCAAGTCCCCTCCCGCAGCCATAAGCATCATCCCCAATATCGAGAAGAGCACCAGACTGTAATACTCTCCTTGGTCGGCGACGGCAGTGTCAAGGTAGCCCATTGATAGTAGGATGGTCAGCATGCCGATCAGGCCAAGCACAAGATAAAAGAAGAGCGAAAATCGATCCAATACGACCGCGTCATGAATCCCGTAGCGAACCATCCCCCACGAGCCGATCGAGAGAAAGATCGATACAGCGATTGCTATCAAGCTCAGGATGGCGATACACTGTTTCCGTCCCGGCGGCAGATACAGATCCGCCACTAACGTCGTGAGGCCGCCCAGCGCCACCGGTATAAGCGGCGCAAGGGGAGCCCAATCAATCTGAGGTAGCACAAGTTCCATCAATTCGCACTCCGCACCTCAAAAACAGGGTATAGGGTGTAGGGGGTAGGGTATCGGACAAAATACGGGGAGACTTGTCCAACTCCGCCGCCCGACACCCTCCACTCCGCACCCTGCCTTTCGCACTCTATACTTCGCACATCACAGAGAAGCTGCGCAACCGATGCATCCATCCTTCTGAGGAGGGGATTTGGATTCAGGCCGATCCATATAATGAGCAGGATGATCGGGACCAGTATCGCCATCTCGCGGCGGCCGATATCGTTGAGCGCAAGATTCTCAGCCCGTCGACTTGTCCCCCACATCACGCGTTGCCACATCCGAAGCATATAGACCGCTGCCAGGATGATCCCGAGGGTCGCGAGGACCGCAAATCCTTGATGGACGCGGAATGTCCCCGCCAGGATCAGGAACTCCCCCACAAACCCGTTCAGACCCGGAAGACCTATAGAAGACATGGTCACAACCAGGAAACAGAGCGCGAAGCGCGGAATCGTCCGGCAGAGCCCACCGAACTCCTCGATCATCCTGGTGTGGCGTCGCTCATAGATCATCCCAACCAGCAGGAAGAGGGCGCCGGTGGAGAGACCATGATTGACCATTTGGAGAATTGAGCCTTCCACAGCCTGCGGGTTCATGGCGAAGATGCCCAGCATTACGAACCCCAAATGACTCACTGAGCTATAGGCCACCAGCCGCTTGAGATCATCCTGAGCCATGGCAACCAGCGCGCCGTACAGGATGCCGATCACGGCAAGCGCAGAGATCAATGGGGTAAAGGAGACGGCGGCTTCTGGAAAGAGCGGGAGCGCGAATCGGAGGAACCCGTAGGTTCCCATCTTCAAGAGCACCCCGGCTAACAACACGCTCCCCGCCGTCGGGGCCTCCACATGGGCGTCCGGCAACCATGTGTGAAATGGAAACATTGGCACCTTAATGGCAAAGGCAAGAGCAAAGGCGGCGAAGAGCCACAGTTGCGTCCCGTACGGAATCGGTCCGCCGATCAGTTCCAGGAGGTCAAACGTCAACCGACCCGTGCTCCCTTGATGCAGGAAGGCCACGGCGATCATCGCCAGCAGCATCAGGACGCTTCCCGCCATCGTATAGAGGACGAACTTCACGGTGGCATAGATCCGCCTCTGGCCGCCCCAGACCCCGATCAGAAAATACATCGGGATCAGCATCCCCTCCCAGAAGACGTAGAAGAGCACCAGATCCAGGGCGACAAACACTCCAATCATGCCGCTCTGGAGCAGCAGCATGCAGATCATGTACGCCCTCACCCGGTTCGTGATTCCGGAGAACGAGGCAAGGATAGCAATAGGTGTCAGAAACGTTGTGAGGAGCAACAGTGGCAGGCTGATTCCATCAACTCCAAGAAAATAGCTGCTCCCAATCGAGTCGATCCACGGCGCCCGCTCAACGAACTGCATGCCGGCCTCAGCCGGATCAAAGCGCACGTACACGATCAGAGAGAGTAGAAGGTCCAGGCCGGAGATGGCCAGTGCAAGCCGCTTGATCAGCGCTTCCCGTGCCCCATTGACACATGCAAGCAAAAGGGCACCACACAGCGGAAGAGCAATAAGTATTGATAAGATCGGACCCCCCATCTGATTTATACCTTCCCCTGTGCCCTATCCATAAAACGCCAGGTACCCCAGGAGGGCCACGGCGCCTATCAGGATCGAAAGGATATAGGCTGGAACATGGCCGGTTTGCAGTTGCCTCAGCAGGCTGCCGGCCCGGGTTGTCAGTGTCGCGATGCCGTTGACTGACCCGTCAACGATGCGCGCATCGAACGACTCCGATATGGCGCGAGCAGAGGTCACGATCGGGTGGACCACGACCTTCTCGTACAGCTCATCAACCCAATATTTATGCAAGAGAGTACGGTAGAGGATGGGATACCGCCCGGCCAGCGCTTCGGATCGTCCGGGGTCCGACAGACAGTACCGAAAGGCTATGGCGATTCCTCCCACTGCCATCACGAGTGCCACGATGGCGAGTAAGATCTCAAAGAGCGGTGGGGCCGCCCCCCCCTCATGCACCAAGACCGGGAAGACCGAACTCAAAAAGCGCTGAAGCAGGCCTGACCCAGGCGGGACACCGACAAACCCGACGGTCGCCGATCCGAACGCCAACAACACCAGCGGCAGGCGCATGCTCCACGGCGCCTCGTGCAGGTGGCTGAGCGTATGCGCGTCAAGCCTCGACCTCCCCTCAAAGGCGAGGAAGTACAGGCGAAACATGTACAACCCGGTGCCCACCGCGGTCAGCGCTCCAATGACCCAAAGCATGTGATGTCCTGAGCCATAGGCAGCAGCGAGGATCTCGTCCTTGCTCCAGAAGCCGGCGAAGGGGGCAATTCCGGCATTGGCCAGCGCGCCCACGAGAAAGCTGCCGGCGGTGACACGGAGGGACTTCCGCATCCCCCCCATCTTTCTGATATCCTGCTCGCCGGCCAGCGCATGAATCACCGACCCGGCCGACAGGAAGAGGAGGGCCTTGAAGAAGGCATGCGTCATCAGGTGAAAAATCCCCGCGGCGTATGCACCGACTCCCAGGCCTAAAAACATATAGCCGAGTTGGGAGATGGTCGAGTAGGCGATAATCCGCTTGATATCGGTCTGAACCAAAGCGATGGTTGCGGCATAGAGAGCCGTAAGGCCACCAACCCAGGCGACGATCTCCAGGGTAACGGGCGCCAGTTGGAACAGGGGAGCGGAACGAGCAACCAGGTAGACGCCCGCCGTCACCATGGTAGCGGCATGAATCAGCGCCGACACGGGGGTCGGTCCCTCCATTGCATCAGGCAACCAGACATACAACGGGAGTTGGGCCGACTTGCCGGTCGCGCCGATGAACAGGAGGAGGGTAAGCAGCAGTGCGGTCATAGAGCCATACGTAAGCAAGGTCGGCGCTTCTGCAAATACGGTCTGGAAGTCCAGTGACCCGAACAGCAGGATCATCCAGATCAGCCCCACAACCATGGCGCCGTCGCCGATCCGGTTCACCAGAAAGGCCTTGGTCCCCGCCGATGCCGCAGCCGGTCGTTCGAACCAGAAACCGATCAACAGGTAGGAACAGAGGCCCACCCCTTCCCATCCCACAAAAAGCAGAAGATAGTTATCGGCCAGGACCAGGACCAGCATCTCGGCCAGGAAGAGATTGAGCAGCGAGAAGAAGCGGTGGTAGTCGCGGTCTTCCCCCATGTAGCCGATCGAGTAGATATGGATCAGCAGGCCCACGCCACATACCACCAGCGCCATGACGGCAGAGAGCGGATCGAATAGGAACCCGAATGAGACCGAGAAATCGCCGGAGGCGATCCAGGAGCCGAGGGAGGATCGGAGCAGACGCTCTTCCACCGGCATCTGAAGGAGATGAGCAAAGGACATCAGGGAAAGGAGCAGCGAAAGTGATGGGGCGCCGCAGGCGATACCTGCCACCAGCCCTCTCGGCATCCGGCGGCCCATCAGACCGACGACGAGGCTGCCCACAAGCGGAATAACGGGAATCAGCCAAATCTGGTTTAGCATGAGTGTGATCTGGTGTAGTGTCCCTAACGCCCTTCACATTCACCGTTCACCCTGAGTCTGTCGAAGGGTGAAGCATTTCGACCTATTCCGTTCATGGTTCGATAAGCTCACCACGAACGGCCTGTAAAGGGATTTATGACGCACTACATTAGAGTCCCCTATAAGATCAACATCCTATCCCTTGAGCAGATTGATATCGTCCACATTCACGGACGCTTTGTTTCTATGCAGCGCAATGATAATGGCCAGTCCTACGGCGACCTCGGCTGCCGCCACCGCCATCACAAACAACACAATGATCTGTCCATCCATTGAATGGAGAAACCTCGAGAACGCCACGAAAGTGAGATTCACCGCATTCAGCATCAGCTCGATCGCCATGAAGATCACCAGCACATTGCGCCGGATCAATACCCCGGCGACTCCGACAACAAAGAGGGCAGCGCTAAGGATTAAGTACGCATTCAAAGGAACGGTTGCGCTCATGTCGCCTCACACCTCACTCCGCTACCTCCTAGCTAAAACCATGGCGCCAATAATGGCAATGAGAAGGATGATGGAGGTAATCTCAAATGGGATAAGAAAATCGGTAAACAGGAAACGACCGACAAGCTGGGTGTTCCCAACGGCGTTTACGAGTTCGACTGTGTAGGGGCCCTGCGGACCGTGAGAAATCCTGGAGCTGATGGGAATCGCCAACTCAAGCAGCAGGAAGGCGACCACACCAACACCGAGCAGGAGCCTGGGCCGATCTCGCTGCAGCCAGGCGGGTGGTTCATGACCCAAGTCGAGTAACATGACGACAAACAGGAATAGTACCATAATGGCTCCGGCGTAGACGATCACCTGTACGACGGCGATGAACTGCGCCTGCAGCAGCAGATAGATCCCCGACAGCGCGAAGAACGTCCCAACCAGCGAGAGGGCGCAGTAGACCGGATTTTGCAGGACGATGACCAGTACCGCGGCGACAAGCGCCAGTGCGGCTAACGGCACAAACACCAGCCATTCCATCCCTACCTCAACGCCACAAACACGGCCGTCACCATAATGTTGACCAGCGCGATGGGCAGCAGAACCTTCCACCCGAATCGCATCAGTTGGTCGTATCTGAAGCGCGGCAGCGTACCACGAAGCCAGATGAAGAGAAAAATAAACAGGTAGAGCTTGATGAGAAACCAGACCACCGGCGGCAACCATGGCCCCCTCCACCCGCCCAGGAACAGTGTTGTCGCCATGGCCGACACGGTGATCATGTTGGCATATTCAGCCATGAAGTACATGGCGAACTTCATCGAGCTGTACTCGACGTGGAAGCCGGCCACCAGTTCCGTCTCGGCCTCCGGCAGATCGAAGGGAGCGCGGTTGGTCTCGGCGACAGCGCAGACCAGGAAGATGAGGAATCCGATCGGCTGTAGGACGATAAACCACACCTTGGCCTGGGTATCCACAATCTGCACCAGGCTCAGCGATTGCGACAGCATCACCACGCCCACCACCGACAGACCCAAGGAGAGCTCATAACTGATCATCTGGGCCGAGGAGCGCAGCCCCCCGAGCAGCGCGTACTTATTGTTCGAGGCCCACCCTCCCAGGACGATCCCATAGATCCCGAGCGAGGCCACACCAAATACATACAGCAGCCCGATATTGACATCCGTGATGACCAGATTAATAGTCTGTCCGAAGAGGCGGATCTGGTCTCCGAAAGGGATCACCGCAAAGGAGATGAAGGCAGGAATCAGCGTCAGGGCGGGAGCCAGGATGTAGAGCGTCCGGTCTGCCGCCTGGGGGATAATATCCTCCTTGAATAGCAGCTTGATCCCGTCGGCGATCGGCTGCAGCAGGCCGTGGGGGCCGACCCGCATCGGACCAAGCCGGACCTGGATATCGCCGATGACCTTCCGCTCCACCCAGGTCAGATAGGTGACGCTCAGCAACATCAACCCGAAGACCACGACGATCTTCGTCACCATGACGACGAAGAAGGCGCCATCTGGCATCGTGCTCTCCTGCCGCCTGTTCCCCGCTTCATACATGCGGGAACAGGCTACGATAAGTAGGTGGGCCTGACTCAGGCCCCGACCCGGGCTCCGAACGGACAGGCGCGCTCCACGACATGCTGCTCGAATTCATCGCGAAAATACTTCAGATAGCTTTCAATCGGCATGGCAGCGGCATCACTTAAGGGACAGATGGTCTTGCCTTTCATGTTGTCACAGATGTCCAGGAGCAGATCGAGATCTGCCGTTCTCCCGCGACCCTCTTCAATCCGTCTCAGCGTCTTGTGAAGCCACGCCGTCCCCTCCCGGCACTGCGTACACTGCCCGCACGATTCGTGATGATAGAATCGAGAGACAACCTCTCCTACCCGTACCATACAGGTAGTCTCATCCATCACGATAAGGCCGCCGGAGCCGGCCATAGAGCCTGCCGTGGCCAGGGATTCGAAGTCCATCCGGGTGTCCAGGTGTTGCTCGGTCAGTACCGGCACCGAAGAACCGCCGGGAATCACTGCCTTCAGGCGGTGCCCCTCGCGCATCCCGCCGGCATGCTCAAAGATCAGCTCCCGCATCGGAACATCGATCGGGCACTCGTAGATACCCGGCCGGCGAACATGGCCGCTCACCCCAAAAATCCGGGTACCCGTACTCTTCGGGGTCCCGATGCTCGAAAACCACTCGGCGCCACGCATCACGATGTGCGGAAGGTTACTGAGGGTTTCGACATTGTTCACAACGGTGGGCTTGCGATAGAGCCCGGACGTGGCAGGAAACGGGGGTTTCAGCCGTGGCAACCCCCTTTTGCCCTCCAACGATTCC